>JAETTR010000146.1 GCA_021768985.1 Bacillota bacterium | reverse complement strand
AATACGGGAACGCGTTTTCCGTGATCCCCTGCGCGGAGGCAATGCTGAAAACCACGGACGGCGTCAGCAGTACCGAGCAGATCGCGCGGGATAATTTAAAGCGTACGCAAACGCCGCAAGCGGCTACCGTGGGGGAACTCGTCGCCGCCCATAAAGAGGCTTTGGAAAAGGGAATTACTTCCTCGGTTGCGACCTGCACGTTGTTTGTCGAACTGCATAAAAAGCTGTATTTTTCGCTGGGTTCGGAGAAGAATATCAAGCTGACGACGACCGAAGACATTGAAATTTTCAAAGCGTTGCTCGCAGCAAAGCGCGACGAATGGTTGAAATAGTATGAAAGATCTGGAACAAGAGGATATCGCGCGGGTGGCGGCTTTGCCTTACGCGTGGGAAAAATTAAAGGGAAAGCGGGTGCTCGTGAGCGGCGGAACGGGATTTCTGGGACGGTTCGCCATCGAGGTTTTAAAATACCGCAACGAGCGGTTCGGCGATCGGATCGGGGTCGTCAGCCTGACCCGCCGCGGGGGATGCGACGAAGCGGGGGTGACCTATCTCCGCGCGGACAATACCGAACCGGTTGCGGTGGAAGGCAACGTGGATTATATTCTGCATCTCGCTTCGAACACCCACCCCAAACAGTACGCCGCCGATCCCGTCGGCACCGTCACCACCAACGTGCTCGGGTGCAACAACCTGTTAAAGCTCGCCGTCGAAAAAAAGTCCGTTCGTTTCTTGCTCGCCTCGAGCGTGGAAATTTACGGCGACGGCACGGAAACGCCGATGAAAGAGGACTATTGCGGCTATATCGACTGCAATACCGCGCGCGCTGGCTATAACGAGAGCAAGCGGGTGAGCGAAAGTCTTTGTCAATCCTACCGCGCGCAGTACGGGCTCGAATGCGTCACGGCGCGTTTTGCCCGCTGTTTCGGCGTGGACCGCAAAGAGGACAGCAAGGCGATCGCGCAGTTTCTGCGCAACGCGTTAAACGGCGAGGATATCGTATTGAAGAGCAAGGGCGCGCAACGTTTTTCGTACTGCTACGTCGCCGACGCGGTGAGCGGGCTCTTCAAGGCGTTGCTCGACGGCGCGGATGGCGAAGCGTACAACGTGTCGGCGGACGACGAGGGGAAAACGCTCGGCGGGTACGCCGAACTCATAGCGGGGTTTGCGGGCAGGAAAGTCGTTTACGATTTCGACGAGAGCAAGAACCAAGGGGTTTCCAAGGCGAATTTCGCGTTGCTCGATTGCGGCAAGCTGAAAGCGCTCGGCTGGAAACCGCTGTATTCGGCAAGCGACGGTTTCCGCCGCACCTACGAAATTTTAAAGACACGGAGCTGATCCGGACAAAAACCGCCGCGAAGCAGAACGCTTCGCGGCGGTTTTTTACTATTTTGCAAAAAAAACGAAAAAAATTTTTCAAAAAGGAGCAAAAAATACTTTACAAAATTAAAGAAATAAAGTATAATGATCACACTTATTACTTTAACAGAATAAAGTAATAAAGTAAATATTTTAAAAACGGAGTGTGTGATGATGAAAAAAGTTTTGGTGTTGGCGACGGCGGTAACGGTAGCAGCGGGAAGTGCGTGCGTGAGCGGGTGCGGGCAGAAGGAGCTCATCGGGTTCGACATCGATCTTGCGCGGGAGGTTGCGCGGGAGCTCGGGCTGAAAGCGGAGTTCAAGGAGATCGACTGGGACGTGAAGGAAACGGAGCTTTCCACGAAGGCGATCGACGTCGTTTGGAACGGGTTTACCTATACCGAGGACCGCGACAACGGTTATTTCGACGAGGATCGGAACGTGCAGATCGGCGGGCTGGATTTCACGAACTATTATATGAAGAACAAGCAGGTCGCCGTCGTGAAGAAATCGGAGCTCGGGCGGTATTCGGAGAACGCTTCCTTTGCGGGCAAGCGCGGGTGCGCCGAAGCGACCTCCGCGGGCGAGAGCGTGATAAAGGAAACGCTCGGTTGCAGTTCGGCGCAGCTCGGGAAACAGCTCGACGTATTCACGGCGGTCAAAGCGGGCACTTACGATTTCGGCGTGGTGGATCTTACCATGGCGAGCGAGTACGTCATTGCCGAACGGGGCGCGTATAACGACAGCCTTGCCGTGGTGGAGCTGACGGGCGTGGAGGACGAGTATTACGCGGTCGCCTTCCGCGAGGGGAGCGATCTCGTTTCGGTGTTCAACTACACGCTTGCGAAGCTGTATCAAAGCGGCAAGGCGGAGGAGATCGCCGAAGAGTACGCGCTCGGCGGCGCGCTTTTTAACGGGTTTGCGCAGATCGATACCGAAAACTATTCTTACCCGACGGGCGGGGATTACGAGTACGTAAAGAATAAGGGTACGGTCGTGATCGGATACACGGTGTTCGCACCCATGGCGTATCAGAAGCAGTGATGCGGGGGAACGACCGTGTTTGCAAAAATCATCGGGGAGCTGTGCATCGGCTTTCTGACAACGCTCGAAATATTCGCGCTCACCCTCGTGTTCGCGTTGCCGCTCGGGCTGGTCGTCTGCTTTGCCGCCACGCGGAAATTCGCGCCGGTCAGGTATCTGACGCGGGGCGTGATCTGGATCGTGCGCGGCACGCCGCTCATGCTGCAGCTTTTAATCGTGTGCTACGGTCCGGGGCTGATGGGGCTTCCGCCCGTGCGCGAGCCGATGATTGCGGTGATCGTCGCCTTTTCTTTGAATTACGCGTGTTACTTCGCCGAAATCTACCGCGGCGGCATCGCGGCGGTGAGCGCGGGGCAGTGGGAAGCGGGCAAGGCGCTCGGGTTGAGCCGGGGCAGGATTTTTATGCGGATCGTGTTCCCGCAGGTCATCAAACGGATTTTGCCGCCCATGAGCAACGAGGTGATCACGCTCGTAAAGGACACGTCGCTCGCGAACACGATCGCGGTGGCGGAGATCATTCGTTGCGCGAGGAACTTGACGGGAACGTACGCAGTTGATATAATGATACCGTTGCTGTATGCGGGTGCGTTCTATCTCGTGTTCGTGGGCTTGCTGACGGTGGTTTTCAACCGTCTGGAAAAGAAATTGCGGGGATAAGAGAGATGGCGTATCTGGAAATAAGAGATTTTCGGAAAAATTTCGGGCAGTGCGAGGTGCTGAAAGGCGTTTCCCTCTCGGTGGAGCAGGGGGAGGCGGTGTCGGTGATCGGCTCGTCCGGTTCGGGCAAGACGACGCTTCTGCGGTGCATCGATTTTCTCGAAACGCCCGATTCGGGCGAAATGGTTTTGGAGGGCGAAACGCTCTTTTCCGCGGACGGGCGGCGGGCGCGCGAATCGGAGCTGCGCGAAAAACGGCTGAATTTCGGATTGGTCTTTCAGTCCTTCCACCTGTTCCCGCAGTACACCGTAAGAAAGAACGTGACGCTCGCGCCCTCCCTGTTGCTGAATGCGCGGGCGAAGGCGTACGGGAAGTCGCTGACCGCGCGGGGCGTCAGGGGAAGCGCGTTGCGGGCGGCGGTGAAAAAATTCCGCGCGGACGGGCGGCGGGAGATCGAAGAGGACGCCGAAGCGCTGTTAAAGCGCACCGAGCTGTCGCAGAAGGCGAATAACTACCCCGCGGAGCTGTCCGGCGGACAGCAACAGCGGGTCGCGATCGCCCGCGCGCTGGCGTTAAAGCCCAAGGTGCTCTTGTTCGACGAGCCGACTTCCGCGCTCGATCCCGTGCTCACGGGCGAGGTGGTGAAGGTATTGCGGGCGTTGAAGGAGGAGGGGTGCACCATGATCATCGTAACGCACGAAATGCGCTTTGCCGAAAAGGTGTCGGACAAAGTGGCGTTCATGGCGGACGGGGCGATCGAAGAGATCGGCGCGCCCGCGGAAATATTCGGCGATCCGAAATCGGAAAAATTGAAAAAATTTTTAACGGAACCGGAAGAAACGGAGGAGAGAGTATGACGGATAAAATGAAGGCGAACGTGTCGGAGCTGTATCAGACGCTGTTGAACTTGGAGACGGAAGAGGACTGCGAGCTGTTTTTCGCCGATCTGTGCACGTATACCGAACTGCACGCCATGGCGCAAAGGCTCGCGGCGGCGAAGCTTCTGATCGCGGGCGAAACGTACGAAAAGATCATCGGGGAAACGGAGATTTCTTCGGCGACGCTTTCGCGCGTGTCCCGTTGCGTCAAGTTCGGCGAGGGCTACAAGCGCATGCTGACGAAAGAGAAGTAAAAACGCCTCCTTCCGTCGTTTCTGTGAAAACGCCACCCCCCCATCGCGAGGGGGCTGAAAAGAAAACGCAACCGTTTTCAGGCATA
>JAETTR010000145.1 GCA_021768985.1 Bacillota bacterium | reverse complement strand
GGTCACAACGAACGAATTGTTGGAAAAATCGATGCTCTCGTTATTCAATCCGACAAGCTCGGAAATACGGATTCCCGTACCGAGGAAGAGGGTAAGGATGGCGCAATCGCGGATCTGGGTGCGGTTATGGTAACCGATTGCATGTTTGGAAAGTCCGCTCCCGTATTCCGCCGTGTCGAGCAGAGAGGAGACCTCGTTGGCTTCCAGACGGATAATTTCTTTTTCGTGCAATTTGGGAGTGGATACCTTAGAAACCTGATTTACTTCTATAAGGCCCTTGTTGAAAAAATATTTGAAGAGGGAACGCACGGTGGAAAGCTTGCGCGCTTTGGCGCGTTCGTCGCAGGAAAGGCGTTTTTCGCCGAATTTATAGTTCGAAAGGTAGCTCAAATAAATCTCGATGTCCGTGTCCGTTACGGCTTCCAGATCTTCGAGGGTCAGATTGCGGACTTTTTTATCGCGGTATTTTTTCTTCGTAAGAAAATCGAAGAAAATACGCAGATCGTATACATAGTTTAAACGGGTCAACGTGCTTGTGCGGTTTTCTACGCCGCGCAGATAATCTTCGCAGAAGTAGGGAAGATCCTGCATCAGCTCGTCGATTCTGTCGAGATTTTTTATATTCCGTTCCTGATAGTAATTCGAGTCAGATTTCATACGATAATTATAACACAGAAAGGGAAAAGTGTCAATTTTACGAATAGTTAAAGCGAAATTCGGATCAAAAATCTTTAAAGGGAAAGAAAAAAGTTGTAAAAGAAGCACAAGCAACTATTCGTAAAATCACGGTTTTACGAATAGTTATGCCTAAAAATAGAGATTGAAAGGCATTTTCGACGATTTCTTTTAAATTTTTAGGACGAATACTTATGACAAATTTTTTCTTGCAGAAAAGCCGACCTATTTTTTTGTCGGCTTTTCTGATAACAACTTCATGACATTTAGTGATAAAAAAATGACAATACTATGTGACGCATACTAATTTAATTTTGTCAAAATCCCGTAAGAATATGCGGGAATCGTTAAATTTCCGGTCAATTTTGTCTGCGTAAGATGTTCCAGATAAGTCCCAGTAAGCGCTACGTCGTATAGCGCCGCAGAATTGTTTATGAAGAAATAAGCAGTTTCGGTTGCGGTTTTGCGCTCGTAAACGAAACAAAACGAATCGGCAAAGATTTCGCGGTAAGAACCTTCCGTAAAAATATCGGGCAAAATTTCGACACGGATTTTTCCGAGCATTTTGTAAAGATCAAGCAGTTCTTTTTCTTCGTAATTCCAATCAAAGCAACGGCGGCAAAACGGATCGTGATATCCTTCCATACCGTTTTCGTCGCCGTAATAAATGCATGGAACGCCCGGTAATGTAAATTGTAGGAAAATCGCCATTTTCATGCGTTGAATCGCTTTTTCACGTTCTTCTTTATTGAGATTCGTACGCGACATTTCGTCTTTGTCGGAGCATGATTTTCCGCCGAATACGGTAATGATACGCGACGTATCGTGTGTTCCGAGAATATTCATTAGGGAATCCAGGGTTTGCTTCGGATAATTGTCGATCAGAACGGCGAGCGTTTCGCGTAAAGCCTGCGTATTTTGCGTGAGTACGAAATTGATAATCGCGTCTTTCAGCGGATAATTCATAACGCTGTCCAACTCGCCGCCGAGCAAATATTGTCTGCGCTCGCTGTAAGCGATTTTATTGGATGCGTCTTCCCAGACTTCCCCGATAATTACGGCGTCGGGATTTTCTTCTTTTACGGTTTTACGCAATTTCTGCAAAAAGAAATCCGGCAATTCGTCGGCAACGTCAAGCCGATACCCGCCGATTCCGTGCTTTAACCAATGTTTCAGAACGCCGTCTTGTCCGAAAATAAATTGTTGATAACTCTCGGAGCGTTCGTTTATTGCGGGCAACGTGTCGATTCCCCACCAGCTGTCGTAGGAATCCGGATACTGTGTAAAATGGTACCAGTCGGAATATTTAGAATCGGGTGATTGGTGCGCGCCAAGCTCTTCCTTGTATCTTCCGTACTTGTTGAAATAACGGCTGTCGTCGCCCGTATGGTTAAACACGCCGTCGAGCACACTCTTGATACCGTGCTTGTCGGCCTCCTGCACCAGATTGTCGAAATCCTGTTCGGTTCCGAGCAAGGGATCGATTTTCATATAATCTCCCGTATCGTAACGGTGATTGGAATATGCTTCAAAAATCGGATTTAAGTAAATAACGCTTACGTGCAAGCTTTTTAAGTAGTCGAGTTTTTCCGTGATTCCGTTTAAATTTCCGCCGAAAAAGTCATTGTTCAGCACTTTTCCGAACGGATTCGTTTTATAATGCGGCGTACCGCCCCAATCTCTTCGCAAAATCTTATTTTCGGCAATGGGATATTCGCCTTTTTTACAGAACCTATCGGGAAAAATCTGATACATGACGCCGCCTTTCAGCCAATCCGGCGTAACGTAATCTTCGGAAAAAACGGTTAATTGCCAGCTTTGCGGCGTATCGCAGAGCACGGCGTTACGCATGGTTCCCTTTCCGAGAAAATGAACGGGAACGTTTCCCCAGACGTCCTGCTTGCCCGCCAGTCGGAAGTGATAAAAATACAGCCCGACGCAGTTGAATTTCGCGGTCAAAGAAAAACCGTCTTTCTCCCGTTTCATGGGAAGCTCTCGCCCCACCTCTCCGTCTTTATAAAAAACGAAGAAACAGGATTCGGCGGAGAAGGAATCTTCTCCGCCAAGCTGTTCTCTGATATAAAAGGTAATCTCACATCCGCACGCAATCGCTCCGACGCGGGATTTGCACCCTTGATCTAAAGGATTGTAATAATAACTCATATCGTGTTTCGTTTATTTTACGGGTTTCAGGTTCCAGATGTTTTTCGCATAATCGCGGATACTTCTGTCCGCCGAAAAATATCCCGCCGCCGCAATGTTGCAAAGCGACATTCTGTTCCATTCTTTTTTATCGTTACGGTAAATGTTTGCCATCCGCGCATGCGTCTGAGCATACGACTCGTAATCTGCAAGACACATATACGGATCTGCCACGGGTGCGTTGCGAAGCAGATAATTCGCGATTTCGGAGAAAGAAAATCCGTTGAATCCGACGATCAAAGATTCGATAATTTTGCGCATATCCGCGTCACGGTTATAATAGAAGCTCGAATTGTAGCCGTTTGCCCAAATATCTTTCACTTCTTCCGCTTTTAAACCGAAGATGAAGATATTTTCTTCCCCTGCCCTTTCCGCCATTTCCACATTGGCGCCGTCGAGCGTGCCGATCGTCAGCGCGCCGTTGATCATGAATTTCATGTTTCCGGTTCCGCTCGCTTCCTTTCCCGCAAGAGAAATCTGTTCGGAAATTTCGGATGCGGGCATGAGATTTTCCGACATGGTAACATTGTAGTTTTCCATGTAGACAACGTTCAGTTTTTCGTTGATTTTCGGGTTTTTCCGGATATCTTCGGAAAGGAAACAGATCAGCTTCATGATTTGTTTCGCCATTTCGTAGCCCGCCGCTGCTTTTGCGCCGAAGATATAAGTTTTGGGCAGGAAATCGCAATCTGGATTTTCGCGCAGCATATTATATTCGGCTATGATATGGAGCACGTTCAAAAGCTGACGCTTATACTCGTGCATGCGCTTTGCCTGAACGTCGAAAACGGTATTCGGATCGATTATAACGCCCTGATGCTTCTTTGCGTAATCGGCGAACTGCACTTTCTTTTTGGCTTTGATTTCTTCAAGCCGCTTCAAGACGCTTGCGTCTTTCTCGAATTTTTTGAATTCCGCGAGCTTGGATGCGTCTTTATCGAAGCCGTCTCCGATGCAATCGGTGAGCAAGGCGCAAAGTTCGGGATTGGACTGATTCAGCCAGCGACGGTGCGCGATACCGTTCGTCACGTTGCAGAATTTTTCGGGCGTATAATCGTAAAAATCTTTAAAAATACTCTCTTTGATAATATCACTGTGGAGTGCGGAAACGCCGTTTACGCTGTGCGAGCCCATGACGCAGAGATTCGCCATGCGTACGGTATTGTGCGACAAAATCGCCATGCGGGAAATTTTATTCCAATCACCGGGGAAACGGTTCCAGAGATCGTCGCAGAAGCGGCGGTTGATCTCTTTTAAAATGCCGTAAATACGCGGTAAACGCCGCGCGATCAAATCCTCGGACCAGGTTTCAAGCGCTTCGGCAAGCACCGTATGGTTGGTATATGCGCAGGTCGTGGTCGTAATTCTCCAAGCGGTATCCCAATCGTAGAAGTTTTCGTCTACAAGAA
>JAETTR010000144.1 GCA_021768985.1 Bacillota bacterium | reverse complement strand
TCTCTAATTCGGATAGTGTAATATCAAAAACATCAATCACTTCGAGCTTCACGTTTGCAAACGGCATCGTAAAGCTACCCGTCTCATAAATAGTAGAAATCACTTCGCCCGTTTCGACGTTAATCACTTTCACTGCCTTACCATATTCGAGATTGCTTAAATCTACCTCTACCGTACTAAGCGGGAGAGCCTTTTCCGCTACGCTTACACCCTGCGCTTCGGTTGCATCGATTTCGTAAGCAGATACCTTGTGATATTCCGCCGAATAGACGTAAACCGCCGCGCCCTCAGTTTTAGTGATGCCGAGGCTCAAAAGCAACCATTCAGGGTGCAATTCGTCCAAGGTCGTTCCTTGATTTACAATTTGGTCTTTCAGTTCTTTTACCGTGAACTTCAATTCAAACCAACTGCCGCCGCCATACGAATCGGGGTATCCCGTATACGTTCCGCTTACATTGGTGCCGTTCAAGAACATTTGCTGTCCCGCGACGTCGCCGAATATATCCCCTGCGGTTTTATTCCCAACCATGTACCAATTATCGGCATTTACGGGAGCAACGGTCATATACAGCCAAATCGAAATATAATCGCCGTCCGCACCGTTTTTCAGGATATATGTCAAGTTGCCGATTTCAATTGCAGGATAAATTTGATAATTTCCGTTCCGCTCCGTAGGCACAAATTTGAGTACAAAGTTACCTGCATCCATTGCATTCTGCGGTCTGCCTATACCGTTCGGCAAAGTTGCCGCCTCGCCGTTATAATCGCCGCCCCAGCCGTGCTTTACAAACTTGTCGTTAGAATCGTAAACGGCAAGCACGCCGGCATTCACGCTCCTCGTCAAAACGGGAATATTGCTCTGTCCTTCCTTTGTAAGCGTATATTCTACCGTATACGTACCGCTTTCGATAAACGTAACGACGTGCGTCGTTTCGTTATAGGTATATTTGCTTGCGTCAAGCAACTTCCCGTCCTTCTTAAACGCAACCGTGTAGCTGTCACAAAATTCCTGATGTGTCTCGGGCAAAGAAATATTGCCCGAATACAACGGCATATTGAGCGTATTGAGCGGAACATTCAATACGTCGATGATCTCTATCGTTACATTTGAATGCGGCATTACGAAATTTCCCGTACTTCCGTATATAACGGCAACCTGTTCACCGTCTCCGTTCGTCACCTTCAACCCTTTTCCGAATTCCAAGCCCGTAGCCTCTACCCGCACGGAGGAAAGCGGCAAAATGGCAGTCGTTTCAACTCCCTTCACGTAAGTATGGACGTTTTCGGGCTTTTCGACCGTGTACGTCTGCTCGGGATACAGCTGTGCGGAGTAAAAATACAGCTTCATGTCCTCCGTGGCTTCAAAACTGAAATGAATCCACTCAGCTTCTAATCTACCTTGTTTCGCGCAGGCAGATTTTATTTCGGCTACCGTCATAGTAAACGGATACCAACTGTTTGCCGTAAACTCCGGTGCAAACGAATTCCTGTTGAGCGGGCTTTGCGACGAAATATCCGAATTAAAATAGTAACCGTCCTCGTTCAGCGTCGCATCGCCGAAAACAAACCAGTTGTCGACTCCCGCCTTCGCGTCGGCAGTCGCATATATCCATACCGTTAATTTGTAAGAATTTGCAGCGTTTGCGATAATATCCTTCAATCCGCCGATATACAGCGCGGGCCAAATTTGGTATTTCCCCTCGCCTTTATCGCGGTTTGCCGTAAAGCACAGCGCTTTATCGCCCATATCCAAAGCATTTTCAGGCAAGCCGATTCCTTGCGGCAACGTTGTAAGTTCCGCCTTGTAATCGCGTACAGGTTCCCAATTACTGCGGCAATAGTCTTTGATATCGTTAAACGCATATACCGAACGTTTTTCGACGTTTTGATTGCAAACCGAACAAGTAAAGGTAGACCAATCGGAAAACGCGTGTTCTCCCTCTTCTATCTTTTCGGCGCAATATATGCAGACGTGTTCATGACGGATTTCCGTTGTATTCCACGTGAGATTCGACTCGTCGTCATGCAAGTCGATCACAAGCGCGTCGAGCGTGGTGCGCTGTTTGTTTTCGTCGAAATAATTTTTACATACATCACAAAAATAGTGTGCCTCAAGCCCCGTTTGGCAAGGCGAACCGATCGTTCCCGTTTGCGCATTCTCTCTTGCAATTAAAGCGCCGTAATTATGTCCCAACGCGGGCGTCGATACAGTGTTATATGCATCATGACAACGAGTGCAAACAGCGGTTTTCGTTCCCTCATGTTCACAATCGGGCAATAAGTCATCTTCCGTTACCTCGTATTCGCCCCAAGCGTGTCCAAGCGGTTCACCGCGATATTCTATTTTGGTTTCGCCGCCTACGCTGCACGTGAGCGTGTATGCGTCGCCGTGTTCGCAATCCGCATCCGCAGTTTTTACTCCCTCGTCCCAAACGTGCTCTAAGAGCGGTTTTTCGGGAATCGCGGAGATTTCGTTCTTCTGCGCGTCGAAGATTTTATCGCATCCGCTACACGTATAATACAGCTCATGCCCCGCGACCGTACAGGTAGAATCCGTTGCGGCGTGTTCCTGCCACTCGTGAGAATGCTCTTTTCCTCCGCAAGCCGCGGCAATGCAGGCAAGCCCTGCTACGATTAAGAAAATCGGCACTAACATAAACTTGTGCAAGCTCCGCTTTCTTCCCCATGCCTTCATAATCCTTTCCTCCTTGTCTTTCATATTTTCACGCTTTACGCGATAATACCTTTTTATCTTTCATGAGTAGCGGCATAAAAATACCGCCCTGCACGCTACGGTTACGGAATAAACTCGCCTCGTCCTTGCCGGGGTCGTTCACGTCGTACCAATCGGGGAATGGAACGCGGTGCGTCGTTTCCCGCATATAGCGCACGATTGCCGCAAAAATCTCCTTGCGATAAGCTTCGTCGTCTATAAAGCAAGAAACGAACGCAAGCCAATCGCTCTTCGTGCACTCCACGTCCGAATACAGCCGCACGCCGTATTTTTCCATGTGTTTACGATAACATTCCGCTTCCTTGGAAAATATCTCGTCTTTGAACAACTCGAAACCAAACAATAAATCAAATGCAAGATTGTATTTTAGGCTATAAGTTTCCTCGCCGAGATCGAATGCGGAAGGCAGGTGCGTGAAATTCTTACCGCATTCGGTAATTTTTTGCGCAATGTTTTCCGCCTTTTGACGGTACGCTGTTCCGTCCTCATTCAGTGCGTCGCACATTTCTGAAAATACTTTTAACCCGACCGCCGCTTTGATTGCAAGGTTGATATTGTTTTCTTTCCTACCGCAAAAATCGTCCGACGTGAGCTGATTCTGAAAGGCGTTTCCGTTCTCCAACAGATACTCCGCCCACTTCTTTAACAGATCGAACTCCTTTTTTACAAGAGAGCTGTCGCCGTCCATACGATACGCCGCATAGGTTAGAATGAGCATATTAGAGCATTCTTCCACGGGCATTTGCTTGGTGTATTCGTAGTCGTCGCTGTTTTCGGGCAAAAGAAAAACACGATTCATCGTAAAAATCTCGTTTGTTTCGACCGAGAAATTTTTTGCATATTCTCCTTCATACTTCAACGCGTAATACTGCCCGTTCACAAGCGGATAAACGCCGCCGTCGTGCGGGGCAAAAGGATAAATCCAAATTTTTTTACGGGCAAACTCAAAGATCGGACGCAGCATTCCGCGCACCAGTTCGGGATTATACTTCAAAAACAGCGGCGCAGACGGATAAGAAACGTCCGGCGTTGCCATACACGCTCCCGACCCGCACTCGCAGGATAAAAACAGCGTTTCTCCCGTAAGATAATCCTGCACAAGCTTGTGTGCACCGATCGTCTGCACAAGCGCCGCATTGCACATCAAAACATAGTCCTCGCCGAATTTCGCCCACTCTTTTTTGTATCCTTCATAATCCCGTTTCGCCCGTTCAAACAACTCATTTGCACGTTCGTAAGATTCAATCAGCGCGTCGCACATCGTCTTTCCGTTACGGAAATAGTATCCCGTGAGAGGTCTGCCGAAGTAATTTACAGAGATTACGTCGTCGTAGCCGATCATAAAAAATCCGCTAAGACTATCATTGTTTTTCGCACGGGCATACACTCTGCCCTCCCGCGTTTCAATCGAGCATTTTTGCCCCGACAAATACCAATAGCCACTGTCCGCACCGTGCGTATCGCACCCGACGGAAAGAGGCATTTGTCGCTTCAATCCGAACGACGCGCATTCGAAGTCTTTGAATTTTACAAGCGTTCCCGTCACTTCTTCTTT
>JAETTR010000143.1 GCA_021768985.1 Bacillota bacterium | reverse complement strand
GATACATCTCCATGCCGTATTTTTTTAATTTTTTGTATCTGCCGATCAAAAACCCGATGCCCGTGGAATCCATAAATTTCACGCCCGCAAGATTGAAGATCGCGCGCGAAAGCCCCGCGTTTTCGTCTATTAACCTGTCCGCTTGTTCCCGCACCGCCGCAACCGAATGCTCGTCGAGCTCGCCCGAGAGATAGAAATACAAATTTTCTCCGTTGCGGTTTTCCCGTAAGTTCATAAAGCCCTCCTCCGCCGTTTTTTCGGTGAGAATATTTTAACAAACGCCGCTCCGTATAATTTGCGAAATACGCGGGAAATTTCGGGAAATTCGTCGAATGCGCTTCGGATAAGTTGCATTTCGTACCGCTTCTTGCTAAAATAGCAAAGATATTTTAACATACAAGTTTCAGGTAATTATGCAGGCTTTTTTAACAACGCTTATCATGGTAACAATCATGCTCCTGTACGCGGTTCCCGGCTTTCTGCTCGTAAAGACGAAGGCGGTAAAACCCGAGAGCATCTCCGCCTTTTCCAAGGTCCTGATGTTCGTCTGCCAGCCCGCGCTCACGCTGTATTCCTTCGACAAAGCGGATTTTTCCCGCGAGCTCGGTCTGAATCTTCTGATTTTCTTCGGCATCATCACGGCGGCACAGCTTCTCTTTCTCGGCGCGTTTCTGCTGATCTTCCGCAAAAAAATGCAGGACATTCGTTACCGCGTGGCAACGGTCGCCACTACGCTCTCCAACTGCTCCTTCCTCGGCGTGCCCTTGCTCGAAGCGATCTTCCCCGAATCGCAGAACGCGGCGGTCTATTCCATGATGTACTTCCTTTCCATGAGTCTGATCGGCTGGACGCTCGCTTCCGCCGTGATCGCGGGGGATAAAAAATACATCCGCGTTAAAAAGGTACTGATCAACCCTGCGACGATTTCGATTGCCGTCGCCCTGCCCTTCTTTTTGACGGGCTTCAAGTTCAGCGCGGAGAACGGCGCGTTTTTCGCGCAGTTCGGCAACATGATCAATATTCTCGGAAAAATGACGACTCCGCTGTGTATGCTCGTACTCGGAATGCGCTTTGCCACCGTGCCCGTCAAAAAATTGTTTACGGGGTGGTTGCAATATCTGTCCGTTGCGGTCAATCAGATCGTGTTTCCCCTCTGCATACTCGGCGTGTTGCTTTTATTGCGCGTCGATTACGAGCTGACCTGGTGCATGTATATCATGTGCGCTTGCCCCGTGGCGGCAGTCGTGCAGAACTACGCCGAGATTTTGGGCGAAGGACAGGAGCCCGCCGCGTTCACGGTATTGCTCGGTACGCTGACTTCCGTTTGCACCCTGCCCCTGCTTGCGCTACTGCTCCCCGCATCATAAAACGGCAAAAGACCGCCGCGGCTCGATGAGCCGCGGCGGTCTTTCCTGATGCAATTTTTATTCGAACTCGATCGTTTTCACTTTAAAATCGCAATAGTATTCCGCGCGTTTACAGGTAAACTTCAACACGCAGTAATCGGAATCGGTCACCCCGCCCTTATAAAAGAGCGTATCGCCGAACCGCCAAATTTTATCCTTAGTCGCCTGATCGGTGCAAACCTGCATTTCACCCGTGATCGTCGCGCCCTGATACTTAAAACGTCCGCGTTTATAAAAATAAACGCACGCCTTGGGATTCGCGAGATACTGTTTGATTTTATTCGAAGAGGTGTTCGTCGAAAAATAGATCTCGTTTCCCTCTATCGCTCGCGGCGCGAGCATGGCGCGCGTGACGGGATAGCCCTCTTCGTTCACCGAAGAGATAAACGCCGTCTTTTGTTTGGAGATAAATTTCATAAGCTCCTGTTTCGTCATGATTGCTCCTTGGAGGTCGCATTTTTATTCTTCTGAATATAAGCTTTAATTACCCCGAACACTTCGCCCGCGCGCGTGCTGTCCCGCAAAAGCCGATTGAGCTCCGCATTCGCCGCAATTAAATCCTGATACGTTGTCGCAATCTCAATTATCTTTTCCGTTTCCTCTTCGCTGAGTTCTATTTTTTTACGCGTTAACGCGGACTTGATTTTCGTACGCTCTGTCGCCGGCTTTTTTGCACTTGCAACCTTTGATTTTGTGTTGCCCGCCGTCTTTTTAGCCGCTTGCCCGTTTGACAACAGACTGATATCGAGAGACTTTTCGCGCGCCCAAAAGGATGCCACGCAACCGTAGCCTTTATCATTGGAAACGATAATTATTTCCGGATTCTGCTCTTCATACTCTTTAATTAAATAACCCAAATAGCTGCTTAACTGAAAATCAAGCGCATTCTTTTCCCCGACTTCTACGTTCTTCAATTCAAGCTTCGCAATCTCCAAAATCCCGCGCAGACAGTCAAGGGTAATCGTATTTGCATTTTTGCTGTAAAACAAAACGACGATATCTTCCGCAGTCAGTTCCGTAAGTTTCGTAAGATCCTTTTCATTCTCGTAATCGATCAAGTAAATTTTCATACCCTTTCCTTTGTGAAAAAGCGCCTTTCGTTCGGAAAGGCGCTTTCAGTTTTTATTTTGCGTATTCCACGCTGCGGAATTCGCGAATGACGTTGACTTTGATCTGACCGGGATAGTCGAGCTCGCTCTCGATCTTTTTCGCGATGTCTTTGGCAAGGAAGAGCGCCTTTGCGTCGTCCACCTGATCGGGTTTCACGATCACGCGCACCTCTCTGCCCGCCTGAATGGCGTAGCTCTTTTCGACGCCCGCAAAGCTCGAAGAAATCTCTTCCAATTTTTCAAGCCGCTTGACGTAGTTCGAGCCCGTTTCTCTTCTCGCACCGGGGCGTGCGCCCGAAATCGCGTCCGCCGCGGCGACAAGCACCGCTTCGATCGTCTTGGGCTCCACGTCGCCGTGGTGCGCCATGATCGCGTTTACGATCATCGCGTTTTCTTTGTACTTTTTGGCAATGTCGGCGCCGAGCTGAATGTGCGTGCCCTCCTGCTCGTGATCCACCGCTTTGCCGATGTCGTGCAGAAGTCCCGCGCGCTTCGCAAAGTTGACGTCGAGCCCCAGCTCCTGCGCCATGAGCCCCGCGAGCTGCGCGACTTCGATGGAATGACGGTACACGTTCTGCCCGTAGCTCGTGCGGAATTTGAGTCTGCCGATCAGTTTAATAAGCTCGGGATGCAAGCCGAAGATTCCCACTTCGAACATGGCGTTCTCGCCCGCCGCCTTGATCTGCTGATCGAGCTCCTTGGTCACCTTTTCCACCGTCTCTTCGATACGGGCGGGGTGAATGCGACCGTCCTGAATCAGGCGTTCGAGCGTAAGCCGCGCGACCTCTCTTCTTACGGGATCGAATCCCGAAAGAATCACGACTTCGGGCGTGTCGTCGATAATAAGCTCGATGCCCGTCGCGTTCTCGATTGCGCGGATGTTCCTGCCCTCGCGCCCGATGATACGCGCCTTCATGTCGTCGTTGGGAAGCGGCACGACGGAAACCGTCGTTTCCGAAGCATGGTCCGCCGCGCAACGCTGAATGGCAAGCGAAATAATATTTTTCGCGTTCAGATCGCACTCGTCCTTCGCCTGCTGTTCGAGATTGCGCACCTGAATCGCGCAGTCGTGGCGGGTTTCGTCCAGAATCTCTTCGGTCAAAAGCTTCTTCGCCTCTTCCTTGGTGAGTTGGGAAACCCGTTCGAGCTCCGCAACCATCAGCTCGTGCTGGTGGGATACCTGCTCCTGTTTCTTTGCGACTTCTTCGAGCTTACGGGAGAGATTCTCCTTCTGCTGATCGAGAGATTCGGATTTCTTGTTGAGCTCCGCTTCCTTCCGTTCGAGGGTGTCCTCCTGACGGTTGAGACGCGCCTCCGTGCGCTGTTGCTCCGCGCGCTTCTCCTTCATCTCCTGTTCGAATTCGTTTCTGCGTTTGATTTCCTGTTCCTTGGCTTCTAAAATCGCTTCCTTTCTCAGCTGTTTGCTCTCCGCTTCTGCGGTTTTGAGCATTTCCTCAACGCGTTTCGTCGTCTCGTCGAGCTTGTTCGCCGACTTCGTTTTGGAAACTTTTTTCAGAATAAGCCACACTGCGGCGCCGCCGATCGCAAGCCCGACGAGGGGCAGAACAACGAAGAGCGCTATCGCAAGCGGGGTGGATACGGCAAGGAGCAGGCTGTCGAATAATAACATATTTCAGCCTCCTTGTTTTTCAATCGGAAAGCCCGAACCCCGAGCTTTGCCGAATTATTATCTCTATTATACAATATCTTGGGGTTGATGTCAACCGCTGAAACTTCTTTCCTTATGAATTTCAAAAAAAATATCGTGAAAAACGCGCCT
>JAETTR010000142.1 GCA_021768985.1 Bacillota bacterium | reverse complement strand
CCGTCTTGCCCGCCACGCGATAGCCCTCGATAAACGCCTTCTTTCCGCTCCCGTCGCGCACGACCCCTTCGAGCATACCCGAGAGAATTTCGCTCGCCCGCTCGCTCACCGTACGGCAAAGCAGCGCGGGCTCCGTCTTTTCCGACACGCTTCCGTCGTCCGAAAAAATTTCAGCCACGAGCCGCGGGGAATAGTAATATCCGCCGTTCACCGCCGAAGCGGCGGCGCATGCAAGCTGCAAGGGCGTTACGGCAATCGCCTGTCCGAACCCCACGCGCGCAAGATCCGCCGTTTGCAGCGTGCTTTCGGGAAGCAGCATTCCGATCGATTCGCCTGAAAAATCCAGTCCGGTTGCCCGCCCGAAATTGAACGCCGAAAGATAATCGTAAAACGTTTCCTTTCCGAGCGAAAGCGCGATATCCACGAAGCAAGGGTTACAGCTGTTGTTGAGCGCTTCGGCGAGCGTTTGGTTGGAATGCTTTCCGTTCGCGTGATCGCTCCAACATTTGATCTGCGAACCCTCCACCATACGGGTGCGCGCGCTCGGAAAGACGTGGCTTTCCGAAAAAGCGGCGGGGTTCCCCTTTAACGATTCTTCTATATTGGCGGCGGCGGTCACGATTTTGAACGTGGAACCCGGCTCGTAAACGTCGCTCGCGAGACTGTTGCGCGAAAGCTTATTCAAAAGCGCGATATCGTTTCTCGGGATTTCGTTTAAATCGTAAGACGGAAGATTCACCATCGCGAGCACGGAAAAGTCCGTCGGATCGAGCACAATACAGCGCGCCGCCTTGGCTTCCGAGCTTTCGAGCGCCTTCTGCATCACCTCTTCGGCAAGCGCCTGAATGCGGTAATCCAACGCGAGCCGCACGTTCAGCCCGTCCTCCGCGGGAAGATACGCCGCGGTCGCCCCCTTCAGATCCACGCCGACAAGGTCCGTTTCGAAGAGAATTTCTCCGTTTTTTCCCGCAAGATATTTGTTATAATAGCTCTCCACGCCCGTCGTGCCCGAGCGGTCGAAGGAGGTGAACCCGAGAATCTGGCAGGCGAGCGAGCCGTACGGATAGATGCGAAGATTATCCCGCGCGTAATAGATTCCATCGAGCGCGGCGCCCTCGATTTTCTCCACGGTTTCCTTTTCCGCCTGCCGCACGACGGTCACCTCCGAACGGCTTCTGTCCTTCAACTTTTCATAAATCTCCTCGTACGGAAGCCCCAACTGCGCGGAAAGCAATTCGGCGCTTCCCTCCGCATTCTTTACGGCGGAAGCCCGCGCGAACACGCTGTACGCCGTCTTGTTCCCCGCGAGCAGTTCGCCGTTGCGGTCGAAAATCTTACCCCGCCCCGCGACGACGGGGATTTCCCGCGTCCACTGATCGATGGCAAGATAGTGCAACTCGTCCTTCCAGATGACCTGAATGTAAAAGAATCGGGCGAGAAAAAGACAAAAAATAAAGGTTATCGCCAATAATACGGCAAATAACCTCTTTTGCATCAAGCTGAATGAATATTGATTTTGATTCGGTTTGATAAGAAACCTCCCGCGGGATCAACCGCGCGTCATATTATTCTCCTTTGCATATTCTTCTACGACTTTGCTCCACTCCCCGTCGATATCTTCCATATCGTTCAGTTCGCGGACGAGATCTTCGTAGGTTTGCTTCTGTTCCTGCGCTCTTGCGCGGATCGCTTCGATGTCCGCGTCGATCGCATTGATGATACCCGTATTGACGCAGATGAGCACGATGGCAAGCAGAATCGCGCAGGCGATCGCGGCAAGAACGATCTTCGTCTTTGCGGACACCGCGGCAAACACGCTCGTTCCGGTCTCCTGCGCCGTCTCCGTTTCCGACATCGCGCTGCGGCGAAGCGTCTCCATGGTTCTGCGGGTGGGAACGGCGTCGTCCTCTTCCGCGGGTGCGGAAACGGGCATCGTCAAAACGTCCGCCGCGGACGCCGCTGTCGGCGCGGTAGCCGCGGGAGCGTCCTCGATCAGTTCGCCGTTTTTATACGTAATTCCTTCGAACAGAACCTTTTTGGTCGCGGGAGTTGCATACGCTTTGTAATCGGCAAGCCGTTGCGCCGCACTCGTTCCCGCGGGCGCTTCCTCTTTCGGGGCGGAAACGGCGGAATCTTCCGCGACGTCCGCGTCCGACAAGCCCGCGTAAAGCATTTTGCGGTATATTTCGATCTCTTTTGCGTGCCTGCGTTCCGCGGCGGAAATCTCGCGCGGCTCCGCAAGACGGGGATTCGTTTCGGTTCTTTCGTCCAATACCGAAAGCTGTGCCATTTCCTTGTGCTCCTTTTATCGTATTCCGAGGCTTGACCGCTTATGACGGTAATTTTTTCACAATCCTCAATTTTGCGCTTTTACTGCGCGAATTTTCTTTGATTTCTTCTTCCCCCGCCGTGAGCGGTTTTCGTCCGACGAGTTCGATCTCCGCCTTTCTGCCGCACACGCATACGGGAAATTCCTTGGGACAGGTGCAACCCGTGCTCAAATCGCGGAACACGCGCTTCACGATCCGGTCTTCCAACGAATGGAAGGTGATCACGCATCCCCGACCGTTCGGGTTTAACCTTCTGGTCAGCGCCGTGACGCATTCCGCAAGCCCGTTCAGTTCTCCGTTCACTTCGATGCGGATCGCCTGAAAGGTCTTTCGCGCGCAAGCGTTAAAGCGGTACTTCGCGGGAACGCTCTCTTCCACCGTCTCTTCGAGCTCCCTGCACGTTTCAAACGGTTTTTCCGCGCGCTTTTTCACGATATTGCGCGAAATAGACGCTGCGTAGTCCTCTTCTCCGTACTCCCGAAGAATCTGCCGCAGCTTTTCCTCCGGATATCCGTTCACGACGTCCTTCGCCGTGAGCGGCGAACGCCGATCCATTCTCATGTCGAGCGCCGCGTTTCCGTTCTTATAGGAAAACCCGCGTTCCTCGTCGTCGATCTGATGGGAGGAAATTCCCAGATCGAGCAGGTATCCGTCGATCCGGTCGATTCCCGCTTCCGCGAACACCTCTTCGAAATTTTTGAAATCCGTTCTGTGGAGAGAAAACCTGCCCGCAAAGGGTGAAAGTCTGTTCCCCGCTTCGGCGATCGCGTCGCCGTCCTTATCCGTTGCAACCAGCCTTGCGGTCGATTCGGCGTTCAGGATCCCGTAGGAGTGTCCGCCTCCGCCCGCGGTACCGTCGAAATAAATACCATTTTTTTTCAAGTCCAGCCCGTCAAGCACTTCTCGGAGCATGATCGGGCGGTGATACTCACGCATGATACAGCGCGCCGACGATCTGATCCTGCGGCTTGCTCAAAATCTTTCCGTCGTATACGTTCGCATCCCATATTTCGATATAATGCTTCACGCCGACGGTGACGAGCTCTTTGCCTTTGATGAACTCGCGCGCCCATTTGGGAAGCTGCGTTCTGCCCTGTCCGTCCTCCGACACTTCGTCGATAAAACCCGCCATAGCCGAAATCGCGTCCGCCGCTTCGCGGTTGCCCGGATTGACTTCTTCAAACACGCTCAACCTCTGGCTGAGTACCGATTCGGACATAACCGCCACGCGCCCCTCGTTGTAACGAACGAAAAAGAGCGCTTCCCCCTTCGGAAATGCGTTTTTGAATTTCACGGGGATTCTTATTCTGTTTTTCGCGTCCATCTGGTGATAGACTTTTCCGAACATGAAATTCATCTTCGCCTTCTTGAGAGTTCTTTTCTTGTAATGATAGAAATATTATAACACCACTTATGACCCTTGTCAACCACTCGTGACCACTTTTTTGCCCCAAAACCGAAAAAATTTTAAATATTTTGAAAACAATGGTTTTCTTTATATATTTTTTGGTTCATCTCAGCACTTTTTCCGAGAAAAACAACCTGATTTTTGAGATTTTCAAGCAATTCGGGGCGGGGTCGAAGGTGGTCACCGATCCCAATTTCATTCAATTCCAGAAGATTCCGGAGCCGTTTTGCCGTTCCGAAATTGCCGTCAAACACCTTTGCCCCATAAAAATCGGCGATTTCGCGCCCGAAATAGACGTAATGCGTGCACCCGAGAACGACTCCGTCGTAGCTTCCCGCCGGCAGGTGGTCGGAAATGGTCAACCGTTCCCCGAAGCACAAAGCCCGCTCGATCGCCCCCGCAAGACGGGGCGCGCCGTACACCGTGACCTCCCCCTTTCCCTCTCTGCCGACAAGCGCTTGCAACCGTTCGCTCTCCGCCGTACGCGGCGTAGCCAGCACCAATACCCGCCGGCATTCTTTTACGGCGGGTTTTACGGCGGGCTCCATTCCGATCACGGGAAAGGCGCACTCCGCACGCAGCCGTTC
>JAETTR010000141.1 GCA_021768985.1 Bacillota bacterium | reverse complement strand
AGGTGACTCTGCTCCGCCCCGATCCGCAGGTGATCTGGGGCGCGCAGCGCGATCTCTTCGGCGACAAGCGCGTAGACGCCGTCTACCGCCGCAGCGAGAAAGGGGGCGGAGGCTGGGAATACCGTCGTTCGATCCCCGAGAGCTGGACGATCGGTTACGGCGATTTGAAATTCCGCGTAAAACCCATGGGGTTCAAGCACACGGGGCTCTTTCCCGAACAGGCGGTCAACTGGGAGCGCACCTCCGCGCTCGTGAAAAACGCCGTGCGCGCGGGGCGAACCGTGAAAATTCTCAATCTCTTCGCCTATACGGGCGGGGCGAGCGTCGCGCTTGCCAAGGCGGGCGCGGAGGTCACCCACGTGGACGCCGCGAAGGGCATGGTCGAGCGCGCGGGCGAAAACGCGCGCCTGACGGGGCTTGCGGGCGGGATCCGCTATATCGTGGACGATTGCATGAAATTCGTGCAACGTGAGATCCGCCGCGGCAACCGGTACGACGGCATCGTCATGGACCCGCCCTCCTACGGGCGCGGACCGGGCGGCGAGATGTGGAAGATCGAAACGGGGCTGTATCCCTTCGTAAAGCTCTGCGCGAATTTGCTTTCCGATAATCCGTTATTTTTTTTGATCAACAGTTATACGACGGGGTTGCAGCCCGCGGTGCTTTCGAACCTGCTCTCCCTCTGTCTCGGACGGGAAGGGAAGATCGAAGCGTACGAGGTGGGGCTTCCCACGCAGGAAGGAATTTGCCTTCCCTGCGGCGCAGGAGGAATATACGTCAATGAGTGATACGACGAAAAAAATCAACCGCGAGCCGACCGTGCTCTTCGAGGACAACCACGTGATCGTGGCGCTGAAACCGCAGAATCTTGCGTCCTGCCCCGACGAGAGCGGCGACCGCAACATGCTCGATCTGTTAAAGGAATATCTGCGCGAAAAGTACCAAAAACCGGGCAACGTCTATCTCGGATTGGTGCACAGGCTCGACCGCCCCACGGGCGGACTGATGGTGTTCGCCAAAACGAGCAAGGCGGCGGGCAGACTTTCAGAACAGATGAAGACGGGGGATTTCGAAAAACGCTATTTAACGGTGCTGAACGGCGCGCCGAGCGAGGAGAGCGGCACGCTTACGAACTGGCTGAAAAAGAATACCGTCAACAATATGGTGTATCTTTCCACGCAGGGCACCGACGGCGCGAAGCTTGCCGTGCTCGATTACCGCGTGCTGGAAAAGTCGGGCGCGCTCGCGCTCACCGAAATCAAATTGCACACGGGCAGAAGCCACCAGATTCGCGTGCAGACGGCGGGGATCGCGCATCCCGTGTACGGCGATATGCGCTACGGCGGCGAACGTGCGCAAAAGGGGAACCTCGCGCTTTGGGCGTATTCGCTCGCGTTCACCCATCCGGTTACGAAGGAACGCATGCGTTTTCTCTCCGAGCCGCCCGCCGACGAAACCCCTTGGAACAGATTCGATCTCTCTTCCGCCGTGAAACCGATGTGAAAAATCGGCGAAATCGGCAATTTTTCGGGTTTCGGCGCGATTAGTGCTTGACGGCTTATAAAAATTCGTGTAAAATAAATACATATCGGGCTTTTTTGCCCGCATGGAGTCTTTTCATGAGCAAATTGAAATTACGTATTATTACGTTACTCTCGTTTTTCATGCTGGTTGCGCTCTGCCTCGGCGTCGCGGTCGGCAATTTCGGCGTTCGCAAGGCGGACGCGGCGACCTACGCGCCCACCGCGGTTTTTGCGGCGGGTACGGGCGGCACGGTAAAAACGTTAAAGACGAGCTCGGACGGCGACGCGTACACCGCGCTCGTGCTCGAAAACGACGGCAACGTTTACTACCGCCGGGATCTAGCGCTGAAATGGCGCGAGGCAAAAGATAAGGACGACATTAGTCAATTTAACGAACGCCACTTCACCATGACGTTCGAGTTCGGCGAACTCCGTTTCGAAGAATTCACGCTTGCATTCGAGAGCGCGGAGGAGAACGTGAGCAAAGAGGGCAAGACGACCAACTCCATTCTGTTCACGCAGGAGGAAGGGGTGTTGAAAGCCGCCGTCAAGAGTTCCGGCAACGAAGAAGCGGGCGAAGCAAAGACGGTCGAAGCGGGCGAGATTAAGCTCGAAATCGTAGAAGACGACGAATGCAAGATCGGCGAATTCAACGTCAAAATCAACGGGAATTCGATCGGCAAGTTCACCAACGTGGGCGGCTATTTTCTCGAATATCTCTCTTCGTCCTCGTCCAAGCCCTCCACGCCCATGACCTTTACGGCGAAGCTGACGGAAGAAAACAAGGACAAGACCCAGAAAGTGCTCATGAAAGAGCTGAACGGTCAGAAGCTCATCGTCGACGAGGGCGGCGAAACGGCGGCGGAAGCGGACGACGGCTACTTCGAAGTGACGGGCGGGAAGATCACGGATAACGAAAGCCCCGCGCTCGTGCTCAATGAAGACGTGTATCCGTTCACCCTCGGTCAGCGGTTCAGCCTTTCCTACGAAGCGATCGACGTCTGCCGCGACAGCGTTACGGTAAACCGCTATTATTACATGGCGAAGCAGAACGAGGAGAAAACGGATATTGCGAATCCCGATCTGAAATTCGGTTCGAGCGACTTCAAATCTCTTTCGACTTCCACCTTCTTTATGCCTTCGGCGGAATTGGAGAATCAGAAGGATCAGCTCGTTATGATCCGTTTCTTCCTTGACGACGGCAGATCGTTCGCAAACGATTCGGAAAAGCCCTTCGTATATCTGAGCTGGTATGCGGTGGAGGGCGCGGTCGAAACGAAGACCGAAACCGAAGAGGAAGAAAAGGACGGCGAAACGGTCGTTACGGAAACGAAATACGATTACGTAAAAGTGAACCGCGACCAGAAGGGTCCGCTCTACGTGGCGGACGACGAATCCACGCCGGACGTGAACGAGTATGAAAACGCGGTTGACGCGTACAGGCTTGCGGTTCAGGCAGCGGCAAAGGACGCGAGCGCGGGCGACGGAGCATATTTCTATCTGCCTTCCCTGCGCGGACTCATTCAGAGCGAATCCGCCGATTACAGAAACCTGCGTTTCAGCATTTACTACTATAAAGAGAGCCAGACCGCGGGCGCGACCGCCGCATCGGCGACCTCACTCCGCTACAACGCATTGCGGTTCGAAATCAACGAGGCGGGCGCTTACCGCTTCCGCGTGCTTGCGACCGACGCCGCGGGCAACGCCATGATCTACAAACTCGACGGCGTAGACGTGACCGTTTCGAGTACGAATATCTGGGATATCGAAGAGATTCCCGAATTCACGTTCGAGGTGAAATACACGGGCGCGGTTATCGAGGATTCGGGCGAACAAACCAACGGCTACCGCGATTCCGCGTATACCGTCAGCAGTTTTAAGGTCATCGCCCTCAGCGGCATTCAGAAGGATTACAATCTGTACTGGTTGGACGAAAGCGGACTTACCTCCGTTCCCTCCAAATCCGATCTGACGAAAAACGCTTACGACTACGTGAACGGCGAAGATTCCGCGATCAAAGATCATCTCGTTTCCATCAACAAGTACAACAGCGACATCAAGGAAGGCGACAGCGACTGGGAGAATTCGGACAACGCGTATAACTGGAATCCCTCTTCCTCGCTCTCGTTTGTTCCGCAGAAGGAAGGCTTCTATTTCGTCGAGCTGATCGTTACCGACCCCGCCCGTTCGAGCGAACAGACCAAGGGATATCAGGTAATCGAAGTGCGGAACCCGTACGACTACACGCCCGGACAATCGCAATGGTTGCAGAACAACATCGTGTCCGTCGTGCTGTTCTCCGTTTCCGCGGTGCTTCTCGTAATCATCATCATTCTGTTCGTTTCCAAGCCTTCGGAAAAGAAAGTGGAAGAGATCGATCTCGAAAAGCTGAAAGGCAAAAAGAAAGAAAAGAAGAACTAAAAAAGAGAATCAAAAAGCGCCGCAACCGCGGCGCTTTTGTCGTATTTGTTTTTGAATCGTTTAATCCCGATTTCTCAAAAAGGAGAGGGCGATCAGCATAAACCGCAGGAAGTAAACGAGCGATACGCAGAGGGAAGCGACGTAGGTGAGCGCCGCGGCGGAGAGCACTTTGCTTGCGCCCGGTATCTCATCGGGGGAAAGAATTCCGTCCTGCACGAGCATCTTTTTTGCGCGCTTGCTCGCATTGAATTCCACGGGCAGGGTCACGAGCATGAACAGCGACGAGAGTCCGTACAGCACGATTCCCAGATATACGAGCCACTGCCCGTAGGGGCGGGGCGCTGTCAGCCACAACACGTCGATCAGAACGCCGATGATAATGACGGGGAGCGCCAGACGGGAGCCGATGTTCGTAATCGGCACGAGCGCTTTGCGGATCTTGTAGGGAACGT
>JAETTR010000140.1 GCA_021768985.1 Bacillota bacterium | reverse complement strand
GCGTCCATGGGCGCGTTCCTGCTTTCTTCGGGCACGAAGGGAAAACGCTTCGCGTTAAAGAACAGCGAGATCATGATCCATCAGCCCCTCGGCGGCGCGCAGGGTCAGGCGAGCGATATCAAAATTCAGGCGGAACACATTCTGCGCATCAAGGAAAAGATGACGAGAATCCTTGCCGAGAACACGGGCAAGCCCGTATCGGAAGTGGAAAAGGATACCGACCGCGACAATTATCTTTCCGCCGACGAAGCGATGGAATACGGATTGATCGATAAGGTCTACGAAAAGCGATAAATAACGGTTCGCCCGACGCGCGTTCGGAATGTTTTGCGGAGCGGACGGGCGTCACATAGGCGTGAGGAGTGGTATGGCGAATAAGAACGACAGATACGAACAAGTATGCTCATTTTGCGGCAAGGAAAAGGCAAAGACGAAGAAGCTGATCGCAGGACCCGACGGGGTGTTTATCTGCGATGAGTGCGTTTCGCTTTGCAACGATATGCTTGCGAAATCTCCCGTTTCTTCTTTCGAAGCGGTCGAGCTGAAAAAGCCCGCCGAAATCAAAGCGGAGCTCGATAAGTATATTATCGGGCAGGACAAGGCGAAACGCGTGCTTTCGGTGGCGGTGTATAACCATTATAAGCGCATCAACGCCATGTCGGCGCCCAAGAAGGACGAGGATCCGGCGGGCGACGATATCCGCGCGGCGGCGGAAAAGAAGAAGCCCGAGGCGGAAAAGGACGACGAGGTTGAAATCGAAAAGAGCAACATTCTTCTTCTGGGTCCCACGGGGAGCGGAAAGACCTTGCTCGCGCGCACGCTTGCGAGAATTTTAAACGTGCCGTTCGCCACGAGCGACGCGACCACGCTGACCGAAGCGGGCTACGTGGGCGAGGACGTGGAAAACATTCTGTTAAAGCTCATTCAGAACGCCGATTACGACATCGAGCGCGCCCAGCGCGGCATTATCTATATCGACGAAATCGATAAGATCGCGCGGAAGGGCGAGAACGTTTCCATCACGCGCGACGTATCGGGCGAAGGCGTACAGCAGGCGCTGTTAAAGATTATCGAGAGCACGGTGGCGAGCGTTCCTCCGCAGGGCGGAAGAAAACACCCGCAACAGGATTGCATGCGCATCGATACGACGAATATTCTGTTCATCTGCGGCGGCGCGTTCGTGGGGCTGGATAAGATCGTCGGCGCGCGGAAGGACGATTCGGGGCTCGGGTTCGGCGGCAAAGTGAAGCTCGGCGAAAACGAAGTGGATTATACGTTGCTCGACGACGTAAAGCCGCAGGATCTGACAAAGTTCGGGCTGATTCCCGAGTTCGTGGGCAGGGTTCCCATCGTGGTAAGCCTGCAGGCGCTCGACGAGGAGGCGCTCGTGAGCATTCTCACCAAGCCGAAGAACGCGATCATCAAGCAGTATCAGAAGCTTGTCGGCATGGACGGAGTAAAGCTTACGGTGGAGGAAGGCGCGGTGCGCGAAATCGCGAACACGGCGATCCGTCTAAAAACGGGCGCGCGCGGGTTGCGTACGATTATCGAAGGCTTGATTACCGACGTCATGTACGACATTCCCACGCAGAAGAACGTGGAAGAAGTGATCATCACGCGCGAATGCGTGGAGAAGGGTGCAAAGCCGACCCTCGTGTACAAAAAATCGGCGTAAACGAATCGAACGGTGAAAAGCGGGCAACGCCCGCTTTTTTTGTTTGTCCGTTTGTTTCCGCAATTCAGAATGAAAAAAATATGTGAATGAATTTATCAAAAAGTGTTGACAAGGAATAACTCTTGTGCTACAATTTATATGGTTTTAGCTGAATGTCAAATTATTTAGATAAATGCGAATGAAGCGAAAACCTTTTATTTTGCTCTTAACCGCATAGCGGGAATTTATAAGAGAAATACTACAATCCGGGGGGAAACAATGAAGAAGAAACTTCTGACGACGGTCGCCGTTACGACGATCGTATGCGCAGCGGCTTTTACGTTGTTCGGTTGCGGCGGAAACGAGAAACCCGTCACCTACACCGTAACGTACGAAAAAGGCGCGTCCGATGCCACGGGTACTGCGCCCGCGGCTGTTAGTTATGCCGAAGGCGCGGAAATCACCGTTGCGGCGAATACGTTCATGCGCACCGGTTACACCTTTAAAACGTGGTCGGACGGTACCGCGACCTACGCCGCCGGCGCGAAGTACACCATGCCCGCCAAGAACGTTACGTTCACGGCGCAGTGGGAGCTTGCGACGGTGCAGTTCAGCGTCGTATTCAAGGACGGCGAAACGACGGTCGCCACCAGAACGGTGACCGAGGGGAGCGAAGTGGAGCTTCCCGATCCGCCCGACGCGCCCGCGGGGAAAGTGTTCGGCGGCTGGTTTATCAAAGACACCGATACCGAAGTGACGGAAGGCTATCAGCCGACGCAGGATCTCGAAGTGGTCGCCCGTTGGGACGACGCGTATACGCTTACGTTCAAAAACGGCGAAGAAGTATACAGAACGGTCGTGGTAGTTGCGGGCGACAAGGTCCGCCTGCCCCTTGCGCCCGAAGCGAAAGAAGGCGAAACCTTCGGCGGCTGGTTTATTAAAGATACCGATACCGAAGTGACGGCTGACTTTGTTCCCGAAGCGGACGCGGAGATCGTCGCTAAATGGAATAAGAAACAGCAGGTCACCGTTACGTTCAAGAACGGCGAAACCGTAGTAAAGACGCAAACGGTGTTTGCAGGCGATACGGTAACGTTGCCGACCGAAAATCCGACAAAGCCCGCCTTTACCTTTAAGGGCTGGCAGACTCCCGAAGGCGCGGCGTTCGATGCGACGAAGCCCGTGAACGCGAGCGTGGAACTCAACCCGATTTGGGAAATTGCCTTCGCGGGCGCATGGACGAGAGAAAACAATCCGGAAAGCGGCGTAGATATCGTTGCCAAGAACGGTGAAAACGGTATCGTCGGTTACGCGCTTGATTTGGACGCGGGTGCGATCCTGTTCGAGTTGAAAGAAACGGAACTCGGGTTCGTTGCAAGACCGATCGGTTTGCCTGCAAACATGGTTCAGGAAATGAGAGTTCTCTTCGAGTATTCGGAAGAAGAGGAACCCGAGCTTACGATCAGCGCGATCGATGAGCACGACGAAGTGGTACCTCAATCGGTACGCACCTATGCAAACGTAGCGGCGATTCAGGCGCACACATTGTTAAACGGTACGTATACCGAACTTGCACCTCAAAATCCGGAAAAGATTGGTTCGTTGAAGATCGCGAACGGTGCGCTTACGTTTACGAATATAAAAGAATTTGATACGGCAAACGTATTGGGATTCCGTTATGCCACCGCATATTTCGGCGATTTGGAAGAAGAGGGTGATTTCTTTGCATTGTTGGTGAATGCAAACGACCCGAATCCTTCGCCCGAATACGCAGATGCTTTAATGGTTATGTATAGCGATTCGACCATGACGAATGGCGGAACCCAGCTGATACTCCGTAAAGACCTTGCCGTTTGGGGTGCGGATCAGGTAGCATTCCATGAATTGAAGAAAGGGCAGACCATTTCTTATGCGGCAACGATCGATTTCACGCCTGAAAATTTCTATAACGGTTTGATTGCCTATATCATGACGGACGCGGCAGGCGAAAGGAACGGATTCTTTATTCGTCCCGAAGCTTATGCCGTGATTACAAATGGTGCTTGGGGTTGGGGATCTTCTTCTATGCAGGCAACCTTTAATCCTGCAATTCCTGCTCCGGACACGGCGGAACTTACCGCTATGGCGGAAAAGTATAAGTCGAATGCAAAGGGCGCAACCGTTACGACAAATGTTACATTGGCAACTGACGGGAAGCTTACCGTTAACGTTATGTTTAACGGCGCAAAGACGGGTGACGATAAATTCGATCTTTCGGCAACGTTTATTGCAACAGGGGTTAACTTTGCACGCGTTGGTTTTGCGACGGACGGCGTAACCGTAAAAGATAACGGCTATACCGCGCTTCCGTTCAGTCAGTATCAGGTGGATTATCAACTTTCTTACGGGAACTTGCCCGATGGCGTAGACGCAAATCAGACCGTAGAAGTTTCCGATACGGGAGTTACGAAGATTACGCTTCCTACCCCCGAAATGCAAAAAGGTTTCGTGTTTAAAGGCTGGTTGGTAGGCGAGAGCACGACTCCCGTTGCCGCGGGCACCGAAATCACGCTCGGCACGGAACCGTATGTAACGATTCGCGCTTCCGTCGTAAGAAAAGTAACCGTTTCGTTCGAAGTTGAGGCGGATAAGAAAGAACAGGCTACGGGCGAAATGGCAGACGTTACGATCGAAATCAATCCCAATGGCGGCACGTATACGCTTCCCGTTTGCACGTTTGAAGTAGCGGGCGAAACGTTCGAGCGTT
>JAETTR010000139.1 GCA_021768985.1 Bacillota bacterium | reverse complement strand
CGAGCTGCACGTCAATCTCCCGCGCGAGCTTGATCAGAAGCGGAAGAATCTGCCGTTGCTCGGGGATTCCGTGATCCTGAATTTCGATATAAAAATCTTCTCCGAACGCTTCCTTCATGGAAAGCGCGAACGCCTTCGCCTTCTCGTAATCCCCCGCCATCAGATAGCGCGGGATTCTGCCGGCAAGACATGCGGAAAGACAGATCACCCCGTCGGTATGCTCTTTGAGCACGGTATAATCGATGCGCGGACGGTAATAATATCCGTCTACGAAAGCAAGCGAATCGAGCTGAACGAGATTGATATACCCCGCTTTGTTCTTGGCAAGCAAAATTAAATGATCGGCGTGCTGATCCACGTGTTTTCTGTAATCGTCCACCACGTAGAATTCGCACCCGATAATCGCTTTGATCTTATTCTTTTTGCATTTTTCCGCAAAGCGGAGCGAGGTGTACATGTTGCCGTGGTCGGTGACCGCCACGGTGTCGATTCCGTTTTCCTTGCAATGACTCACAAGATCGTCCACCTTCACGGCGCCGTCGAGCAGACTGTATTCGGTATGAAGATGAAGATGTACGAAATCGGTCATGATTCAGCCTCTGTAATCGTTATTTCGCCGCGAGCTGCATGAGCTTTCGCAGGCGGTGGTTTAAACAGCTTTTGGTAATGCCGAGCATAGCGGCAAGTTCGGAGAGCGCAAGCGTCGGATTCCCGATCCGCGCCCGCGCGGCGGCGCGCAGTTCTTCGGGCAACGTTTCGAGCTTGCCCGTCCGTTCGAGCTCGGAAAAAGCCACCGTCTGCGCCGCGCTTGCAATCGCGGTTTTATCGGCGTTCCCCGCAAAGCAGTTGCTGACGCGGTTGGAGTTGTTGCTCTCTTCCCGCAAGGCGGAAACTTCTTCGAAGCGTTTGAATGCGGAATGCGCACCCGAAACGGAGAGAAAGTCGCTGATCGCCTCGCGGCTTTTCAGGTACACGACGTACCGTTCCCCGCGCTTTACCAGCTTGCCGAGAAGCTCGAATACGGCGAGAATTTCGCAGAAGCCTTCGGCGGATTCCAGAGAAGTAAAAGCGAATTCGAGATGAAATCCCGTCTTTGCGCCGTTCTGCGGCAAGGTACAGCTCCCGCTCCCGAGGAAAGCCGCCCGCAGATAGGCGAGCGCCCGCTCTTCGCTCTCCGCGTATCGGTAGGAATCGGAACGCATCAGCCGCTCCGCCTCCCCGCTTTTACACAAAAACGTGAGCTTGTCCTTTTTCGATTTGGGATCGCGTTCGGCGTTCCAGAGCTCCGCGCGCAAAGCAAGTCTTTCGGACAGACGCAGAAAATATTCGGCGACCCGCTCGTTTTCACTCGTGAATCCGATTTCCCCGCGCGGCGTCGCGCTTCCCGCCGTCGCAAGCAACGCGGAGAGCGCTGCCTCGACGCAATCTTCGTCTCGGGGAAAGTTCTGTAAAAAATCGCGTTTGATTTCCCAGGTGAAATTCGCCACGGCGGCTCCTCAACAATGGTGCTTTTTGTATTCCGCAAAGCGGAAGTTCGGCAGTCTGCCGTCGATATTGTCGATCCGGTCGAGCGGAATTCCCACCCGTTCGATCTGCGCTTTGGCAAGCTCTAAATCGCCGATCCGCTCTACGTAATGCGCGTCGGAATTGATCACGAACCGCACGCCGGTATTCGCTACTGCGGCGAGCTCCTCATCGCTCAGATGTTGTTTTTTGGAACTGATCTCCATATACGTGCCGTAATCGCGACAGCATTTCGCAACTTCCACGGCGTCCGACCAACAGATATAGTTGACGTGCGTCAATACGTCGATCGGATTCCGTTTCACGGTATTGATGTACGCTTCCGTCGTGTATTTGATCAAACTCTTCGAGGGCTTGATATGCATATTCGCGCGCATCCAGCTTCCCCAACCGAGCTTTCGGTCGGCAAATTTTTCGAATTTCACGCACACGTGAATCCCCGCGAGATACACGTCGAAATTCTCGTAGTCCTTTTCCGTCAGATCGCAGAGACCGGACTTTCCGCGGATATTGCTCTCGATTCCGACGAGCGCGCGTACGCCCGTTTCCGCTTCCGCCGCGTGAATATCGGAAAAATACTGCGACAACTGTTTTCTCCGAAGTCCGAACCAAATATGCGACAACCCGTGTTCGGTAATCGCAATCTCTTTCAGTCCGACTTCCTTTGCCTGACGCACATTTTCGAGAACGGTATTGTCTCCGTCCGAATAAATCGTATGCGTATGATAATCTGCCGTAAGTTTCATACTTCGCCTCTCGGCGGCGTACATTTCCGAACGCCGCTTTATGTAAACTACGAGCGATTCTTTGAACCCTCGGTAATTCTTCTGATTTCTTCGCGCAAGACGATTCCCGTGCGCGCCTTTACGCGGATTTTGATTTCCTCGATGAGCTTTTTTACATCGGAGGAAGTTCCGCCCTCGTTGATAATAAAATTTGCGTGCTCGGGTGAAACGAACGCGCCGCCGACGCGTAAATTTTTCAACCCGCAACGGTCGATTATTTCCCCCGCCGACTGTCCGACGGGATTCACGAAGGTGCAACCCATGCTCCTGCCCTTCGGCAGATTCGCCCGTCTTGTCCGGTAGTAGCAAACGCGCGTTTCGATCTCTTCCGCAAAACTTTCGATTCCGCGCAGGTATACGCCGGCAACGGCAATCCCGCTCAAAAACACGCTGTTTTTCTCCGAATACCCGCATTCTTTGAACGAAAGCGTACGGATTTTTCCTTGATCGACCGCCACAACACGCTCGACCCAATCGCAAAAATGTCCGTCTCTGATGCCCGCGTTCATGGCGGTTCCGCCTCCGACGGAGGTAGGAATTCCCGCAAGCGGCTCGAAACCGCCGACTCCGTTTTCCTTTGCGAATTTCAGCAATTCCGCCCCGCCGACTCCCGCGCCCGCATAGACGAGCGTGCCATCGCAGAACAACGCTTTCATTTTCGCGAACCGAACGACCACGCCGTCGTAGGACTCATCGTCCGCGATCGAATTCGCGCCCGCGCCCAGAAAGAGATGCGGTATTCCTCTTTGCCGCAGAAAGCAGAGTATTTCCGCGCATTCTTCCGTATTCCGCGGAGAAACGGCGAGCGCCGCGCGTCCGCCGCAACCGATCGTCGTGTGCGCGGAAAAGGAAAAGTTTTTTTCCGTAAGCGCGTAAGGAAAGCGAGCCGAAAAAACCGCAAAAATATCCACAATAATTTTCTCCTCTATTCTACCACAAATTTCGCAAGAATTCAAATGAATTTCAAATATTTGTCGAGATTTTTTCCGCTTTCCCCGTTTCGGGCGAAATCGGCAAGCGAGCGCAACGCCTCTCCCGTGGAAAAGACGCTGACCGTGCGTTTCGCCGATCCTCCGTTGACGGGATACATTCCGATCTGCGTAAGATTTTTTTGCACGTTTTCGGAAAGAAGCGTTTCGAGAAAAATCTCGCAGTCGGCGCGCTTTTCGGCGGAGAGCAACGAAATATATTGATACAAATCGCAAAATTCCGGCAACTCCTTGGAATATACCGTTTTTCCGCGGGCGGCAAAGCGGCATTCGTCGCGCTGCGTGCCGAGCAAATATTTATAATGTCCGCCGAGGAATTCGACGTAAGCCGCCGTGGATTCCGCTTCCGTGCACGGGATTCCCGCATACGCCGCCGCAACCTCCGAAAGATTGGTGCCGCCTTTGCTGAGCACCGTTTCTCCCTGCGCGGAAAAATCCTCCGTGAGCGAAAACAGATAGTAACTGCCGCGGCACCAGGGGTAAGCAAGGCAACCCGCTTCCGTTTGTCCGCCCGCGAACTCTCTGGAAAGCGGCAAACACTGTTCCGCGAACGCGGAGAGCCCCACGCCGAACGAGAGAATATCGGGTCGCCGCCCTTCCTCGAACGCCGCGTTCGCGCCTTCGAGCGTATAGCTCGTAATCAGATAATACACGCCCTCGTTTTTCTTTTCCGCAATCTTTGCGGCGTTGCGCAAAAATCCCGTCCGCGAGCCCTTTCCTCCCTCGAAGGTATCCACGTTCCATACCCGCACAACCCGCTTTTCGGCGACGGCGTTTTCTTTTTTCTTCGGGTAAAACGCCACGCAAAGAATCACCGCCGCGACAAGCGCAAACGGCAAGATCCGCAAAAGTACCTGACCGAATTTTTTAAATTTCATAAAACTATATATATGCGGAAAGATGGTTCGGAATGCAGAATATCAAATAAGGAGGGTCGCAACAGCTCCCCTCCCGCGCTTTTGCCGCCTTCCGCACCTTGCGAAAAACAGCAAAAACTATATTTGAAAGCGGTATACCCGCGTAATAGAAGTGTGTGCGACTTTTCGGCAATTATTCCGCAGAAACGCAAAAGAGAGGCTTTCGCCCCTCTTTCTTCATTCAGATTCTCT
>JAETTR010000138.1 GCA_021768985.1 Bacillota bacterium | reverse complement strand
CAGCTGGGCAATGGTGACCTTATCGTCCTTCACGAACTTCTGGTCGAGCAGGCAGTTCTCTTCGTAGAACGTCTTGATCTTGCCGAGCACGATCTTTTCGGCGATCGCTTCGGGCTTGCCTTCGTTGATGACTTCCTGCTTCAGAATGGATTTTTCCTTTTCGATTTCTTCGGCGGAAACTTCGTCCGCGGTCTTATAACGGGGCTTGGAGAACGCCGTGTGGAGCGCAACGTTGTGCGCAAGCTCCTTGGTGTCCGCGTTTTCGGCGCAGGCGAAATTGAGCATAACGCCCATCGTGCCGCCCATGTGGATATACGTTTCCACGAGTCCCGCGGATTCGTACACGGTGAAACGGCGCACGGAAATCTTTTCGCCGATGACCGCCGTCTGCTCCTGCACGAAGGTTTCCACCGTCTTGCCGCCCATGTCGCTCGCAAGCAGCGCTTCCACCGTTGCGGGCTTTACTTTCGCGATCTGCTTTGCGACCGTTTCCACGAGCGAATGGAACTTCTCGCCCTTGGCAACGAAGTCGCTTTCACAGTTTACTTCGAGCAGAACGCCCGTCTTGCCCTCGGTGAGCGCATAAACGATCCCTTCCGCCGCAATTTTCGAAGCGCGCTTCGCCGCTTTCGCGATTCCGCGCTCGCGGAGCAAATCCGCCGCCTTTTCTTTATCGCCGTCCGCGTCCACAAGGGCGCGTTTGCAATCCATCATACCCGCGCCCGTCTGCTCGCGGAGCGCCATAACGTCTTTTGCCGTAAACTCTGCCATTTTTCTTTTCTCCTTGCAAGAATATTATTCCGCCGCGGCTTCGTCCGCAGCCGCAACGACTTCCTCGATATCGACGGGTTCCGCTGCGGGCTCTTCCGCAAATACGGGGGTTTCGCCCTGATTCGCCTCGATTACCGCGTTCGCGATCACCGAAGAAATGAGTTTAATCGCGCGGATCGCGTCGTCGTTACCGGGAATGACGTAGTCGATGAGATCGGGATCGCAGTTGGTGTCCGTGATCGCCACGATGGGAATGTTCAGCTTTCTCGCTTCCGCCACCGCAATGTCCTCGGTGTTGGGGTCTACGACGAACATCAGTCCGGGCATACCGCGCATATTCTTGATTCCGCCGAGGTTATCGGTCAGCTTGCCCATTTCCTTCTTTAATCCAAGAACTTCCTTCTTGGGCAGAAGCTCGAACTCGCCGTTCTGTTCCATCTTCTCGAGCTTTTCGAGATAATCGATGCGGGAACGGATCGTTTTGAAGTTGGTGAGCGTACCGCCCAGCCAACGGGAGTTGATATAGTACTGTCCGCAGCGCTCCGCCTCTTCTCTGATCGCGTCCTGCGCCTGCTTTTTGGTGCCGACGAAGAGCACGCTCTTGCCCGCCTTCACCGATTCCACGACGAACGTGTACGCTTCTTCGATGAGCTTCGCCGTCATTTCGAGATCGATGATGTGAATGTCGTGACGCGCCGCGAAGATGTACTTCTTCATCTTGGGGTTCCATTTTCTCGTCTGGTGTCCGAAGTGGACGCCCGCTTCGAGAAGCTGTTTCATGGTAATAACTGCCATAATTCCTCCGTTCTGCCTCCCCTTTCCGTGGATTTGCGACGCCCGATTCATTCGCAGAAAGATTTACGAACACGGAGAGCGCCGAAGAAAGGGTGTGTATTTTAGCTATGGAATTATAACACGTTTTCCCGGGAAAAACAAGCTTTTTTACGTCCGTGAAAAAAATTTTTGTTTTCGGGTGAAATTTTAACGCAATTTTCACGTATTTATGATATGATGAATCGCATGAAGAAAGTTAAGGAGCTTACAACACGTTTCGTCGGCGATTACGCATGGCGCGCCGCGATTCTCATTTCCGCGTCCATTCTGGCGGACGCGGCGTTTTTCCTTTACTACACGATTTCCTTTTTTCTGTCGGATCGGGATTTGTGGTGCTTCTTCATGCTCTTTTTCTATTTCACCCTTGCGCTTGCGCGCGTCACGCTCTTTTTGCTGTACCGCAAGGACGCGGGGCGGGAGGAGCACGAGTATTCCTTCGTCGTGACGGCGGGCACCTCCCTCTGCGTTCTGGGTCTGGAAATCTGCGCCCTCGCCGTCTCCGCCTATCTCAACGGCACGCTGATCTCGCTGTCGAACGCAACGGTCATCACGAACGCCGTGCTCGCGATCATCACGAACGGATTCCTGTACAACGCGATCCGGTTCGTCGTAAAATTCATCGCACCCTTCACGGGCAGGCGGCACATGAAGAAACAGACGGTGCAGTCGGAATTCTTCCGCTGTAAAAAATATCTCTCCCGCGCGGAAAGTCTGTTCATGTTCATGTTGCTGTTAAACCGCATCATCGCCCGCGCGAACGTGGAAATGTCGCCCGCCCTGCTGATCGTGCACCTCATGGCGTTTCTTCTGACGGGCGTGTACGCGATCGCCGCGGGCACCATGCTGTTACTTCGCGCGCGCAAGCGGCGGATGCAGACCGAAAAAAGCGTACCCCCCCCCGTTGATTAAAGCCCCGATCGTCTGATCTTTCCCCACGTTTTTCCGAACGTGGGGTTTATTTTGCACTTTTTTCCATATCTGTTGCTTTTGCCGCATTCGACGCCTTTTTTGACCCCGTCGTTTTCTTTCAAATTTCACACAGCCGTGTATATAATATACAAGCGTTACTTAATTCACACGGAGGTAAAAAATGAATGTAATTGACGTGAACCGATTCACCAAGGATTACGGCTTCGGCAGAGGCGTGTTCGACGCCTCCTTTCAGGTGCACGAGGGCGAAATCTTCGGGTTTCTCGGTCCGAACGGCGCGGGAAAATCCACCACGATCCGTCATCTGATGGGATTTTCGAAGCCGGACGGCGGCTATACCCGTCTGCTCGGCAAGGACACGTTCGACAGGTACTACGAAATTCTTCCGCACGTGGGGTATATTCCGGGAGAAGTCGCCCTGCCCGCGGGGCTGACGGGTTGGGAATTCCTGCGCATGATGCAGGGATTGCAGAAAAAGAAGGACGACAAAAAGCTGAACGAGCTGCTCGGGCTGTTCGAGCTCGACCCCTCGGGCGAAACCAAGCGCATGAGTCTGGGCGTAAAGCGGAAGCTCGCCGTGGTTTCTGCGTTCATGAGCGATCCGCAGGTGCTGATCCTCGACGAACCGACGAGCGGACTCGATCCCGTGATGCAGGACGTTTTCGTGGAATATGTAAAAAACGAGAAAAAGCGGGGCAAGACGGTGTTGCTTTCCAGCCACATTTTTTCGGAAGTGGACGCCACCTGCGACCGCATCGCGATTATCAAGGACGGCAAGCTCGTATCGCAGTTCGTGGCGGACGATCTCCGGCACGCCTCGCAAAAGACGTACGCCGTGACCTTCGGGGACAAGGCGACCTGCGAAGCGTTCTGCAAGGCGTACGGGAACGGAAAATTTCTCACCGTCGATTCCCGCAACGGCGCGGAGGCGAAGATTACGACGGAGGACAGCCGCATCAACGAAGTCACCGCGGCGCTTTCGGAATACGAGGTGACCGCCTTCTCGCACGAAAAGGAAACGCTGGAGGACTACTTCATGAGCTACTACAAAGAGGACAGAAACTACAAAGGAGCGCTATCGTGAAACCGGTGATCGAACTGAAAAACTTAACCAAGGACTACGGCGAAGGACGGGGCGTTTTCGACGTGAATCTCACCGTTTACGAAGGCGAAACGGTCGGCTTCGTAGGCACCAACGGGAGCGGAAAGACGACCACCCTGCGCAACGTGATGGGATTTTTAAAGCCCACTTCGGGCGCGGCATACGTGAACGGGGCGGTGTCGTGGACGCATTCGAGCGAGATCGTAAAAAAGATCGGCTACGTGCCCGGCGAAATCGCCTTCCCCGATCTGCCCACGGGCACCGCGTTCTTCAAGAGCCGCGCGGAGTTTCTAGGCGTAAAGGATCTGCGTTACGCCGAAGAAGTGATCGAGCGGTTGCAGCTCGACCCGAGCGCGAACTTAAAGCGCATGAGCAAGGGCATGAAGCAAAAGACGGCGATCGTCGCCGCGCTGATGAGCAATCCCGAGATCATCATTCTCGACGAACCCACCACGGGACTCGACCCCCTGATGCGGGATTCCTTCCTCGAGCTGATCAAGGCGGAGCACGGGCAAGGCAAGACGATCGTCATGAGCAGTCACATGTTCGAAGAAATGGAACAGACCTGCACCCGCGTGGCGCTGATCCGGAACGGCAGAATCGCCGACGTCGCGGACATGGACGAAATTCACAATCCCCCCGCGCGGCAGTACAAGATCGAATTCGAAAACGAAGCGGACTACGCGGCGTTCAAAGCTCTGCCCTATCCCGTCGTACGGGATCAGCCGCAATATCTGCAGGCGACCGTATCGGTCGCAAACGAAAAGGTCGGCA
>JAETTR010000137.1 GCA_021768985.1 Bacillota bacterium | reverse complement strand
TCCACCTTCCGCATCGAGAACGAGAAGATGGCTTCCAAGCTGACGACCGTTTTGCAGATGCTGACGCTCACCAAGGCGCACGGGCTGGAAACGGCGGAGACGGTCGCCGTGCAGAAGCATATCGACACGGTGACGGAAGCGGGGCTGAAGCTCGACCGCACGAACGCCGCGTTCGGTTCGCTGACCTGGGTGGTCGGCAACCTTTTGAGCGGGCTGTGTCTGTTCTTCTGCGTGTTCCTTGCGATCAAGGGGTACGTTTCCGTGGGCGAAGTGGTGCTCTTTCAGTCGTTGTTTTCCTCGATCAACGGTTCGGTGCTCACGCTGATCAACGTGTATCCCGCGCTGATGACGGGGCGGGAATCCATCGATTCGCTGTCCGAGCTCATGCGCGCGGAGGACGTGGAGGACGCGGGCGGCAGTCAGGTATTGCCCGCCATCGGCGGACGGGTTGCGTTCGAGCATGTGAGTTACCGCTATCCCGACAGCGAGAAATACGTGATCCGCGATTTCAATCTCGACGTAAAAGAGGGGGAATGCATCGCGGTCGTCGGTTCTTCCGGCTCGGGCAAGAGTACGGTCATGAACCTGATTATCGGACTTCTGGATCCCACCGAGGGAAAGGTGCTGATCGACGGCGTGCCTCTTTCGGAGGTTTCCAAGAGCGATTATCGCAGACATCTCTCCGTCGTGCCGCAGAACAGCATTCTCTTTTCGGGCACGATCCGCGAGAATATTACATACGGGCTCGACGCCTATACCGAGGAGCAGTTGAACCGCGCGGTAGAGGACGCGGACATCACGGAGTTTTTGCCCTCCTTCCCCAACGGGCTGGATACGCAGGTGGGGGAACACGGCGACAAGCTTTCGGGCGGGCAGAAACAGCGGGTGTGCATCGCCCGCGCGCTGATCCGCAATCCCCGCATTCTGATCATGGACGAAGCGACCTCCGCGCTCGACAATGTTGCGGAATTCCACGTGCAGAAGGCGATCGAGCGGCTGATTCACGGCAGTACCGCGTTTATCGTCGCGCACCGTCTTTCCACGATCCGGAACGCGGACCGCATCGTCGTCATGGAAGAGGGCGTCGCGGTCGAGGTCGGTACCTACGACGAGCTGATGGCGCTGGGCGGAAGGTTCTGCGAACTCGAACGGTTGAGCCGTCTGCGTGAAAAGGAAGAATCATAAGTTACGGGACCCGCCGAATTTCGGCGGGTCCCGTAAGTTGTTCTAAACGGTATCCGGATCGGCAGACACCGTTTTGTAGTCGGTATAAATCACGAATCCCGCCTTGGCTTTGGGCGGTTTTTTTACGTATTTCAAAAGACAGTAATCCACGGGGATACGATCGCCCTTGCCGTCGGAATACCTTGCGCACACGCCCGCCGCAAACAGGAGCGTTTCTTCGGGCACCGCTTTCCCCTCGGTGAGAATCAGTACGTGGCAGGAGTGGTATTTCTGCGCGTGAAGCCAGATATCGTGCGGCGCGCCCTTCTTTAACAGCTTGTCGTTCTGCACGTTGTTTCTGCCCGCGAGGATGCGGAAACCGTGCGATTCGAACGTGCGGAAGGGAATCTCCGTTTTCTTTTTCGTTCTGACCGTCTGCGTTTTCAGCAGCCCTTCCGCGAGCAGCTCCTCTTCGAGGGAGCGCAGATCCTCTTCGGAATCGGACGAGGCGACGGCGGCGAGCAGGCTCTCCGCGTAATCGATTTCGGCGCGCGTTTCTTTCTCCTGCGGGTCGAGCGCTTCGATCGTGCGCTTTTGTTTGCGGTATTTTTTAAAGTAATTCTGCGCGTTTTGCGCCGGCGAGAGCATGGGATCGAGGGAAATTTTCAACGGGTTTCCGTCGTAGTAATTTTCGAGTTCGCAACTCTTTACGCCCTTTTCCAGACGGTAGAGGTTGGCGGTAATCAGTTCGCCCTTTATGCGGTTTTCCTCGGCGTTTTCGCACTCCCGCCGTTTTTCGAGAATCTGACCGAGCCGTTTTTCCTGTTTTTTCAGCGCGCCGTTTAACGCCGTTTCGAGCTTGCGCCGCAACCCGTCCTGCCGCTTGTCCGCCCGTTTTCGGGTATAAAAATAGGTCTGCGCTTCGGAGAGCGTGGGAAAGGGGATTCCGCCCGCCTCGCTCCGCGCAAAGAAATCGGCGGGCTTTCCGCCGCGCAGAACGACGCAGGGGGATACTTCGTCCGAAAAGATATAGTCGTATACGTGCTTTGCGAAATCGCCGCCGCGGTAGCTTGCGACGATTTGTTCCGCCGTACAGGGCGCGAGCCCCGCCACGCGGGTAAAGAGAAAGCGGGCAAGGTCGCCGTCCGCTTCGCGCAATACGCGGGCGAGTGCGGAAAAATCGGCGGGATTGATCTTGTCCTGCGGCGCGGGCGGCACGTACTTCGCGCCCGAAAGGATCATGCGCTTGCAGTTTTCGTCGAGCGCGGTCGTTTTCAGCGCGCCGAGAATCACGCCGTTCTCCGTAAGAATCAGGTTGGAGTATTTGCCCATGATTTCGGTGTATAAGACGCGTTCGCAGGAGGAAAAGTCGCTCGTGCACAGCAGGCGGAAGCAGAGAATGCGCTCGAACCCCGGCGTGGATACTTCGAGTATCTCCGCGCTTTGCAGGTGTTTGCGGAGCAACATGCAGAAATTGGGGGCGACGAGCGGGTTTTCCTGTTCGGCGTCGTTAAAATAAACCCCGCATTCCGAGGCGTTTACGTTCAGAACGAGTTTAACGGTGCGTTTTCCGGTGTATATAATAAACGCCAGCTCTTCCTTGGAGGGCTGGTTTATGCGGTTGATCCGCCCGCCTTTCAGCGCGGTATTCAGTTCGGCGGCGTTCAGCCGCAGCGTAAAAGCGTCCTGAGGCATAATGAAATTCCTTCATAAAAGTACGCGAAGATCGGTTGACCGGAACCCGAAAACACGCGTAAATCCATTATAGCCGAAAAATAAATATTTGTAAATAAAAACGCTTTCCTTTTGTCGAAGGATATGTTAAAATATAGCGTACGAAATTATCATCACGATAAATACAGGAGTAAAATATGAAGTACGAAGTGGCAGCAGCCGAAAAAAGCACCGTTAAAATCACCATGACTTTTACCGCCGAGGAGTGGTCGCAGGCGAACGACAAGGCATATCTTGCCAACAGAAAGAAATACGCCGTAAACGGCTTCCGGAAAGGAAAAGTTCCCAAGCACGTGCTCGAGCTCTATTACGGCAAAGGGCTGTTCTATGAAGACGCGCTCAACGATCTGTTCGCCGAGCACTACGGGGAAATTTTATCCGCGGAGAAGGACAAGTTCACCGCGGTGGGCGATCCTTCCCTCTCCGTCGAGGACCTTTCGGACGAAAAGGTCGTGCTCGTGGCGCTCACGCCCGTGAAGCCCGACGTAAAAATCGGCACCTACAAAGGTATAAAAATCAACAAGTTTGAATATACTGTTACGGACGCCGACGTGGACGCCGATCTCGAAGCGACCCGCGAGCGGGTTGCGGAGAAGGGCGAAGCGACCGGTCGCCCCGCGAAAATGAAGGACGTTGCGAACATCGATTTCGTCGGCACGCTCGACGGCAAGGAGTTCGACGGCGGCAGCGCGGAGGGCTTCGATCTTACCCTCGGTTCCCACCAGTTCATTCCCGGTTTCGAGGAACAGGTCGTGGGCATGAACGTGGGCGAAAAGAAGGACATCGAAGTGACCTTCCCCGAGGATTACCAGGCGGCGGACTTAAAGGGCAAGAAGGCGACGTTCGCGGTTACGCTCAATAAGCTGACCGAAAGCAAACTGCCCGCGCTCGACGACGCGTTCGCCAAGAAGATGGGCAGCGAAACGCTTGCGGAGTACAAGGCGAAAGTGCGCGAGCGGCTCGAAAAGAACGCCGAATCCCGTTCCCGCAACGAAACGGAGAACGCGATTCTCACCGAAATCGCAAAGACCGCCGAAGCGGAAATTCCCGAAGCCATGATTTCCCGTCAGGAAGACGTTTCCATGCAGAAGATGGAATACAACCTGATGTATCAGGGAATCCGTATGGAAGATTATCTCGGGTACATCGGCACGACGCGCGAAGAGTACAAAAAGAACTTCGAAGAGGACGCGCGCCGCACCGTTCTGCACCAGCTCATTCTCGAAAAGCTGATCGCGGTAGAGAAGATCACCGCAAGCGAGAAGGAGATCGAGGAGAAGGTCGCCGAGCAGGCAAAGAGCGTGGGCAAAGAGGCGGCGGAGTACAAAAAGACGATGGATCCCCGTCAGCTCGAATATATCGAAAACGACATCAAGATCACCAAGCTGTTCGATTTCTTAATGAAGAACAACGAGATGGTGATTTTGAAAGAAGAAAAGAAGGAAGCGGCGAAGAAGCCCGCCGCGAAAAAGACGGCGGCTAAGGCGGAAGGCGGGAACGAGGAAAAGCCCGCCGCAAAGAAACCCGC
>JAETTR010000136.1 GCA_021768985.1 Bacillota bacterium | reverse complement strand
CGCCGCTTATACGGCATCGGCGACGCCACCCGCAATTTTCCCGTCGATTTCGCAACCCTTTACAAACGTTACCGTGCAACCGCTTTGCCCGCCCAACTCCCGCATTCCTTCGAGAAACGTAACATACGGGCGCACAGCCTGCGTCTCGTAATCGGGCAGAGGGTGTGAAAAGTACGTCCAATCACCGTATTGACAGAGCACGTCGTCCGCGCTCGGACCCGCTACAAGAATTTTCTTCTTGCCGCTTATCGGCAATATTCCTGTGTTTTTGAGCAAAACCACGCACGCGCGCGCGAGTTCCCGATTCAACTGCAAATGTTTTTCACAGCCGAAATATTTTTCGTCGGCATGCTTAAACGGATCGTGAAACAAACCGAACCGCATTTTCACGGTCAGGATTCGTTCTACCGCTTCGTCGAGTAGCTCTTCCCTCACTTCACCGCCGCGCACAAGTTTCAAAATTGCTTCATAGAATTCGGGGGCATTCATCATCATATCGTTGCCGCTCGTCAAAGCAAGCCGCGATGCCTGTTTTTCGTCCTCGGCTACGTGCTGTTTGTGAATCAGGTGCGATACGTTTTGCCAATCCGTCACGACAAACCCGCCGAAATTTAATTGTCCTTTCAATATTTCGCGCAACAACTTTTTATCGGAAGTGCAAGGCGTACCATCGATACTGCCATATGCCGTCATAACCGTCGCGCAACCCGCTTCCAGCGCTTTTTCAAAGGGCGGTAAAAACAAATCCATTACCTTCCGATACGTAACGGACGTGTCGTAACTGTCGCGCCCGCCCGTCGCCTCGCCATAGCCGATATAATGCTTGGCGCACGCGATCACCGAAGTATTAGCGGCGTTGTCTTCCCCCTGATAGCCCTCGACCATTGCCGCGCCCAAACTCCCCGTCAGCAAGGGATCTTCTCCGAACGTCTCGCCCACTCTTCCCCAACGCATATCACGTCCGAGACACAGCACGGGCGAAATCGTCCAATGCAATCCGTCCGCCGCAACCTCGCATGCAGTCGCTTGCGCCATACGTTTTACGAGCGCAGGATCAAACGAACACGCCATACTGAGAGGCGTAGGAAAAATGGTCGCCTTGCGATTCAAGCAATGCCCGTGCACGGCGTCTATCCCGAAAAGTAACGGAATTTTCGCGCCGCTTTTTATTGCAATTTCCTGCAAACGCCGCGCTTCATCGCCGAATACATGCAAAAACGAACCGACTCCGCGCCGCGCCCATTCCTCGGCTTTTTCCCGCCCTGCATGTGCATACGGGATCTGCACGAGTTGCGCCGCCTTTTGTTCAAGCGTCATGCCCTTTATGATTTCTTTTACCGTTTGCATTTTTATATCTTCTTCGTCCTTGCCATTATTTGTACCAAACTTCCACGCAGTTTTCATTTGCCTTTATACGGCATTTACGTTCGACGTTACCGCCGAAAACGCAACTTTGCTTATTCCTCCGTCCGTTTTGAACGAATACGTTTTCTCCGCCGCCAATTCGTACGAAACGCCGTTAAAGGTCAGTACGCCGCTATGCCCTTCCGCATGTACGGTAAACGTGTTCCCGTAATACGACACCGCGATTTTTCCGTGCTTTAACGGCAATTCCGCGCTCGAATTTTTAATTGCGGGCAAATACGGTTTTAACGCAAACCGCTCGCCGAAATCGACGTCGTTTTTTAAACCGTAAAAATATTTCCCTATAATCAGGAGAGCGCCCGCGCCCCAAATATGGCACTGGCTTCTGCCGAACGGTCTGCCGTACATGTCGGTGGCGCTTTCCTTCTGCTCGCCGGGAATATACGTTTCCCAAAACGTAGACGTGCCTGTGTCCGCCATGCCGCCGAAATAGGCGCGCAGCTCCCGCCGAACGGTTTCTTCTTCACCCGCCTCGCACAGACAGGACAACCGAAACGCCTGCATATAGGGCGTGGTAATGGGAGGAATACTTTCGTCCCGCAGGAGCGCGCGGATGATTTTGCGCTTTTTTCTCTCATCCGAAAAACCCGTGAGCAAGGCAAACACGTTTGCATAAGCGGTAACGCAATCGCCCGTCTTGCCGTTCATCCGCGAATGCAAATATGCGCCGCGCGCCTCGTTCCAGAATACGCCGTCGATTTCCGCTCTGAGCTCTTTTGCGATCTTTTCGTATTCGTCTGCGTCTTCTCCGATTGCCGCGGAAATCGCAACGAACGCTTTCAGCATTGCCCACAGAAGGATCTGCTCGAAACACACTTCGCCGTCGGTATTCAGGGCTTCGCTCCAATCCACGTGCACCCAATCGTTTTTCTGTTTATACAGAAAGCCGCACGTATTTCGCCGTCCCAAAACGAACTTCAAATGTTCTTTCATCACGGGATAGATCTGTCGCAGAAATTCACGGTCACCCGTATGCCCGTAGTAGTCCTGCGCCATTAAAAAAGTATAGGGCGTATAGTCCATGATGTGGTTGATATAGGTGACGACAGGCGGTTTTCCAAGCAAAGCAATGAGCGTGCGTTTGATTTTATTACAGTCGAACGACGCATAATAATCGATCTTTGCGCCCAGATACGCGTCGCCCGCCCAAATCCAACGGTCGCGCTTGATTCCGTCGAGATAGAATTCCCGGCTGCACAGCGAAAAGGTGTACCGCGAGACTTCGGCAATCTTTTCCGTTTGCTTGTCGTCCGCGCGATAGGAAAACACAACGGGTTTCAAATCATACTCCTCCCATACCGTCAACTCGTACGGGGAGGAGGTTACGATACGCAAATACTGAAAAGCTTGCGTGTTCGGCGTCGTATGGTCGCCATCGGGCGTGAAAAAGTCGATTTGTTCGCAGTCGTTGTCGCTCATTGCTTCGGCTTTGGTTTCGCCGAAATAGCACTTGAACGGCATATTTCCGCACCCCGTAAACTGCGGATACGCCATGATCATTTTACCGAAGTCATAGAGTTTTCCGCCCTCGCAAGCGCAAACGGATACGGGCGAAATTACCCGCACGGGCAAACGGAACGAGCTCGGCGTATCCGCGCCGCAATCGCAAATACCGCAGGGCGACATCATAAACTGATTGAATCCGCACTGCCAGCTCTCGTCGGAAACAATCTCGTTTCCGCTCACCTTCAGCGCAGGCAGACCGCTCTCGTTGTACACCCAGATTTCCAGCTCGTACTCACCCGCTTTTAAGGGAAGCGCGCCGTCAAAGCCGTATACAAAGGTGTATGGATCGGGTTTTGCAATCGCTACGGAAATGCGCCCCTCGCTTTCGATATGTAAAACGTCGTCGCGGCTCAGATGTAACTTGTGCGTGAAACGCACGTTATGATACGGACTGTCTACCCGCCAGAAAGGCGCTATGGGAAAATCGCGCTGAAATCGGCGCGTCTGCACCTTTTCCGCCAAATAAATTTCCCAATCGCCCCGAAAGCAGATCCATTTGCCTTCCATAAAAACTCCTCTTTGCAGATAAGGTTGCCGCAAGACGAGCTCACGGCAACCTCTCCGTTGCTTCAATTTTTTCTGCCGTATTACTCCAACGTTATATAGTCAACGTAGAATGTATACGCCGCCCAATCCGTCACCGATACGTTCATCCATAAATAGCCGTTCTCTTTTATGCTTGCAAGTAATTCTCCGGAAATTTCTTTGCTTTTCCATTCGTTATTGATTGCAACCGAACCCGAATCAACGCCGCCCTCCGAAATCTTACAGTCACTATATCCGGGATCTTGCTTGTCGGTCTCGCTATTCGGCGCCGTCGCTGAAAAGAAATTCATCCATGCCGTCGTTTGGTCTTTATCGCTGCTTGCGATCATATAACGGACAGTGAGCGTCGAGGACTCGTCGATTGCGTCTATCATTTCCTGCGACAGCTTGAGCACGAGCGCTCCGTGTTGATTTTGGAATACCTTAATCGATTTCGTGCCGGACTTTGCCTGTTCTTCGGAAATTTCAACGGTTGAAACGACGGTACTCGCATACGAGCGAGCATACATTTCCGCGTCGCCCGTTTCAAAATCCATAACGATCGTTTTTTGTTCGGTGATCTCGATATCGTCTACGTAGGCAACAAGACCGCTCTCTCCGTTCTTTTCAAAACAAAGCGTAATCGAGCCGATCGATTTTATAATCGCGGTCTGTGCCGTTGTAAACGTTATCTTATGCCATATACCGTTTTCAACCGCCCCCAAGGATACTTTGCAATCATGATTCAAAAGCCAACCGTTATCTGCACTGTATGCCGTACACGTTACGCCGGCACAACTACCCCCGGCAACATATACCCATAACGACAGTTGCGACGAGCCCGTCATTGCCGCGATCATATCCGTATCGAGCCCGATAACAATCGAATCATAACCCGCCGTTACGCTCACTTTCAGCGACTGATTTCCGCTGTGTTTCTCTTCCTTCGAAAGTTCGGTCGCTGCGCCGTTTAACGTTTT
>JAETTR010000135.1 GCA_021768985.1 Bacillota bacterium | reverse complement strand
AACAGAATAATGCGGTAAACGGGATACAGAAACAGATTGCGCGAAGCCCGATCGAGCAAGGCGACCGCGCCCGCGTAATTCCGCGCCGCAAACAGCATTTCGAAACGGAGATACACCCGCTCCCGCTCGACGCTGCCCGCCAGATACCACGCCGCGACGAGCGCCGTCAGACAGCACACGGCGCCGACGAACCACTGCCGATAGACGAACCCGACGGCGGCGCAGGCGGCGAACACCGCAACGCACAGCCCCGCCAATACGCATACGACGGTCAAATTACGTTTCATAAATCCCCCGATTCGGTATGAAAATTTTTATAATATCCCAAAAGCAGGCGGAAAACCGCCTGCCCGTTTTTACAACTCGTTTACGATGGGAACGATCATAGGCGATTGCTTGGTCGTTTTGAACAGATAGGTCTTGACGGCGCGGCGGACGGCGTTCGAAATCTCGACCGCACTGCCGTGCGTGCTCTCCACCGCCTTCTCGACGACCTCCTGCAATTCGCGCATGTCGTCGCGCTCGTCGGCGAATACGAACCCGCGGCTCTCGATAATCGGCTCGCCCAGCACCACGCCGTTCGAAAGCGCGAGTGACACGATAAACAGCCCCTCGCCCGACATGCGGATTCTGTCCTTCAGCACCTCGCTGGTGCCGTAGTCCTCGAATCCCGCGCCGTCGATCAGACGCGCGCCCGCAGGGAAGCTCTCCCCCTGTTTCAGGCTGTCGTCCGTCAGTTCGACGCAAACGCCGATATCCGGAATGAAGGTCTGGGCGGGCTTCATGCCCATCTCCTGCGCGAGCAACACGTGCCGCTTCAAGTGGCGGTACTCCCCGTGCACGGGAATGAAGAATTTGGGCTTTAACAGGGTGTGCATAATCTTATGCTCTTCCTGACAGGCGTGTCCCGAAACGTGAATCTTTTCGAGCGATTCGTACACCACGTTCGCGCCTTTCTTGTAAAGGTTGTTGATGACGCGGTAGATCATGCGCTCGTTGCCGGGGATCGGGCTCGCGGAAATGATGATCGTGTCGTTCGGACCGATCGTCACTTTGTTGAATTCTCCCGCCGCCATGCGGGTGAGCGCGCTCATGGGCTCGCCCTGCGAACCCGTGGAAACGATGACGATTTCGCGGTCGAAAAAGTTTTTCGTCTTTTCAACGTCCACCAGAACCCCTTCGGGAATGGTGATTTCGCCGATCTTCGCCGCCGCTTCGATGACGTTAAACATGCTCCGACCCGAAAGCGCGACCTTCCTGCGGTACTTGACCGCGATGTCGATGATCTGCTGCAAGCGGTGTACGTTGGAAGCGAACGTGGCGACAATCAAACGCCTGTCCGCATTCTCGGCAAAGAGATGCTCGAGCGTGGTGCCGACCACCGTTTCGCTCATGGTATAGCCCGGACGTTCGATATTCGTCGATTCGCCGAGATAGAGCAACACGCCCTTCTTACCGTATTCCGCAATCTCCTTCAAGTCGATCGGCGCGCCCGCCACGGGCGTAAGATCGATTTTGAAATCCCCGCTGTGGAAAATAATGCCGTAAGGGGTTTCGATGGCGAGCGCCAGCGCGCCCGCGATGGAATGGTTTACTCCGACGAAATTGATGGTAAACGCGCCAGCCTTTACTTTGTCGTGCGCACTCACCGTGCGCTCGGTGACGTTGTTCAGACGGTGCTCGCGCAATTTGTTATCGACGAGCGCCAGCGTCAGTTTGGAGCCGTATACGGGCACGTTGAGTTCTTTTAACAGATAGGGTACGCCGCCGATGTGGTCCTCGTGACCGTGCGTCAGAAATACGCCGCGCACCTTCTGCTTGTTCTGTACGAGATAGGTGATGTCCGGAAACACGAGGTCGATCCCCGGCATTTCCTCGGTTGGAAAGATGATTCCCGCGTCGATTACGATGATGTCGTTCCCGTACTCGATCGCCGTCATGTTCTTGCCGATCTCGCCCACGCCGCCGAAGAAGAGCACCTTTACGGGCTTTTTCTTCTTTCCGCGTTCCTTGGGCTGACGGGCTTCCCGTGCGTTCTGTACCTGTTTTTCCGAAGGCGCGGGGCGATTCTGTTCCGCATGCCCCTCCTTCGCCGTCCGATCCGCCGCGGCGGGCGAATTGATCTTGGTGCCTCTTCCCTTTGCCTGCGAGCGGCGGCGGGGCTTCAAACCCGCTTCCCGCATCGCTTCCGCCGAACGCTCTTCGCCTAAATTCTTTTTGCCTTTGTCCTGCGCGTTCGCGCCTCCGTTCCCCGCTTTTCCCGCGGGCTTGTTCGCGGACGGCTGCTTGCCCGTTTGGGCTTTTTTCGCCTGTTCGCGGTTGTACGCTTCGATTCCGTTGAGAATGGCGAGCTCGATCGCGTCCGTTCCCCGTTCCTCCGTGCGTCCGTTCTTTTTTCCGTGATTCAAAAAATAACTCCTTTGCTACCGCGCGCAATTACGGAAAGAGAGAGCCGACATTCAGCTCTCTTCCCCCGTCCGCCGCAGTACTTACGTTCCTTGTTCATTAGAAATCCAGATCGGATTTCTCGACGATTGCGGTTTTCACAAGTCCTTCCGCAATCAATTGCTGTTCGTTTCTGTACGCGAACTGCAACGTATAATCGACGTGCGGTTTCTCTTCGCGGATCGCCTGTAAGCGTTCCATCAAAAGTTCCACAAGCCGCATTGCGCGTTTGAGCGCCACGACGCTCTTGATCTTGATCATCATAGGCGTCTTTTCGTACATCTTGGTGTCTCCCGCGAACTTCTGGTGATATACCGATTCGGGGAATTCGTCGGGATTGAGCGCCAGATACAGACACAACGTTCTGCCGCGCACGCAAATCTTCGCGATCGTCTCGCGCTTGTACGTGAAACGGTCGTTCGACCAGTTGAGCTGCGAAGCGACTTTGGTATAGGAGAGGAATTCGTTTTTCAGTTCGCTGTAATACTCCTTCACGTCCTCTTCGCTCTCGATCAGCTTCGCGGTGAAGCTGCGCTTGACGCGGGTCGTCAGCTCGGGCTCGGCGGGCTGTTTCGTCATGGGCTTCGCCGGCTTTCTCGCGGGCGCCTTGGGTTTGGAGGACAGGATGCTCGTCACCGTGAGCGGCTCTTCCTCTTCGTCCTCTTCCTCAGGCTCTTCCTCTTCGGGTTCCTTGACGATAATCACTTCGCGCACGACCTTCTGTTCGGGCGCGGGCGCGGGAGCCGGAGCAGGTGCGGGCTGAACGACCGCCGCCGCGAGCTCTTCTCTGCGCGTTTCTTCGCGTTTGAGGGTCGCGAGGAAGGTCGCGTCCGTTTTCAGATATTCGGCGACCCGTTTTACGAACTCTTCCGAAGTCGTGAATTTATCGGTCACCTTTTCCGCAACTTCGTCGGTATCGACTTCCACCTTCTGCCCGAAGCCCTCTTCCTTCATCTGTTCGACGATCTTTTCAATGATCTCTTCCGAATCGAATTCGACGTTCTGCACAAACCCGTCTTCCTTCAACCGATCGGTGATCTTGGCGACCATCTCCTCGGAATCGAGCTCGGAATTCTGGACGAAGCCCTCCGACTTCAGCTGTTCCACGAGGTGCGTGGAAAGGGTATGCGTATCGAAATCGACGCTCTGCCCGAAGCCTTCCGCCGCCAACCGTTCCACGATCGTCTGCACGAGCGCTTCGGAATCGAATTCCGCGGTCTGCATAAAGCCCTCTTCCTTCATCCGTTCCACCAGCTTCTCGACCAACGCTTCGGAATCGAACTTTTCTTCTTCGTCGCCGGGCGTTTCTTCTTTCAGTTGCGCGGCGATTCTGTCGGTAAAGCCTTCCGCCTGCAATTTTTCGATCAGTTTTGCGACGAGCTCATCGGTATCCAATTCTACGTTCTGTGCGATTCCCTCGTGAATCAGCCGCTCGGTCACCATCTCGGTGAATCCGTCCTCTTTCAGACGGTTGATGATCTCTTCCGTCAATCCGGCGGTGTCGAAGGCGATCTTCTGCGTGAAGTCCTCTTCCTTCAACCGCTCCGCAATCTGCGCCGCAAGGTCGGCAACGCCGTCGTCCTCTTCTTCGTATTCTTCCTCCGCCGGCTCCTCTTCCTCCGCGGTCTGCTCGTTCATGAGCTCCACCACGCGGGTCGCGATCTCCTCCGCAGTCGGCATGGCGGGCGCTTCTTCGAGCTCCTCCGCCTCGTATTCTCCTTCGGGTTCTTCCTCCGCGCTCTGCTCGTTCATAATTTCGACGACGCGGCTCGCGATCTCGTCCGCGGTCGGTACCGCGATCGCAGCGGCGGGTTCTTCCTGCGCCTTCTGTTCAGCAAGCATTTCGACGACGCGGCTTGCGATGCTCTCCGTCGTGAGTTCTTCCGCTTCTTCCGCGGGTTCATCCTCGGCAAATTCTTCATCGATCGAATCCGTCGTATCGTTCTGCTCGTTCATGATCTCGACGACGCGGTTCGCGATCTCGTCCGCGGTCGGTACCGC
>JAETTR010000134.1 GCA_021768985.1 Bacillota bacterium | reverse complement strand
TAGTTAGCCGAGGCTTATTCTGTGGGTACAGTCACTTTCTTCGTCCCCACTTAAAGAACTTTACAATCCGAAGACCTTCATCGTTCACGCGGCGTTGCTGGGTCAGAGTTTCCTCCATTGCCCAATATTCCCCACTGCTGCCTCCCGTAGGAGTTTGGACCGTGTCTCAGTTCCAATGTGGCCGATCACCCTCTGAGGTCGGCTACCCATCGTCGGTTTGGTGGGCCGTTACCCCGCCAACTGCCTAATGGGACGCGAGCTCATCCATGTCCGATAAAATCTTTCACCCCAAGGAGATGCCTCCTCGTGGTCATATGCGGTATTAGCAGTCATTTCTAACTGTTATTCCCCTGACATGGGCAGATTGCTCACGCGTTACTCACCCGTCCGCCACTAACGTATTGCTACGTTCGTTCGACTTGCATGTGTTAAGCACGCCGCCAGCGTTCATCCTGAGCCAGAATCAAACTCTTAAGTTTAATTGTTTAAAGCCGATGCACTGCTACATGCACCGACGGCTCTAACTTGAATAAATTCTCGTTATCTTTTTGCTGACTTTGTTTTGAGTACTATTTGTTTGCTCAAAAAAATTGACAGAAACTGTTTTTGTGTTACAAAAAATCGTTTCTTTCTTATTCTATTTTTAATCTGCGTAAACCGAACTACAGTTCGGCGCTGTCCTCTTTTACGAGGTCAGCTTGTCTATCATACCACAATCGGTTTATGAAAGTCAAGCGTTTTTCACAACTTTTTTCGGATTTTTTAAAATTTCTTTTCGAAATCCGCTCAATCCGTTTGTTCGTTGCTTCTCTCTCGGACAGCTTGCTTATCATATCACAATCCAAATCGGAAGTCAACTGTTTTTCGCAACTTTTTTCATAAATTTTTCGGGTTTTTTTGTCTTTTTTTGCGACACACAATCCCTTGTGTTTTCGCCGATCTTATGATACAATAGAGCGGAAAATCAAACTCAATATGGTGATATAAATATGAAGGTATTGCGGATCGTGTTTTGTATTCTTTCCTGTTTGTGCGTGCTCGCGTGCGTTCCCGCGGGAATCTGGCTGGACTGGACCTGGGCGCTCGTGTTCGTGCTCGGCGCCGTTTGCTTTGCCGCGGGCATGGTCTACTTCAAGAAAAAATCGGAACCGAAAGAAAAGAAGCGCGATTTTATGGACGACGACAACGACCGTCCGGATTGAGCCTCGCGCGTGTACTATTATAATATATAGTACAATTTCACACCGAAACAAATTACGCCCCGAAGCGGATTTCCGCTTCGGGGCGGTTCTTCTTATTTTTACGCTTCGCAGTTCTTTTTCAGCGTGGCAAGGCTTTCCGCAAGCTCCTTGGGAAGTCTGTCGCCGAACTGCTTGTAATACTCGGCGATTTCGTCCGCTTCCGCGCTCCAACGCTTTTTGTCGACCGCAAGAATCTTTTCGAGCGTTTCGCGGGAGCAATCCACCTCTTCGAGATCGATGTCCTTCGCGTAAGGCACGTAGCCGATCGCCGTCTCCTGCGCGTCCACTTCTCCCGAGCAACGCTTCAGGATCCAGTCGAGCACGCGCATATTGTCGCCGAAGCCCGGCCACATGAAGTCGCCGTTCTCGTCCTGACGGAACCAGTTGACGTTGAAAATCTTGGGCGGGTTTTTGACCTTCTTGCCCATATCGATCCAGTGCTGGAAGTAGTCCGCCATGTGATAGCCCGCGAAAGGCTTCATCGCCATGGGGTCGTGACGAAGCACGCCGACCGCGCCGGTCGCCGCCGCCGTCGTTTCGGAGCTCATGATCGAGCCGACGAACACGCCGTGGTTCCAATCGCGCGACTGATATACGAGGGGCGTCGTGGTCGCTCTTCTGCCGCCGAATACGATCGCGTCGAGCGGAACGCCTTCCTTGGAGTTGAACTCGGGGGAAAGGCAGGGGCAGTTGACGGCGGGCGCCGTGAATCTCGAGTTGGGATGCGCCGCTTTCACGCCGGAATCGGGCGTCCATTCGTTCCCCAGCCAGTCGATGAGGTGCTCGGGCGCGGGTTTGGAGAGCCCTTCCCACCACACGGTGTTGTCCGAAGGATCGATCGCGACGTTGGTGAAGATCGTGCCCTTCCGGGTCGCGGCAAGCGCGTTGGGATTGCTCTTCGCGTTGGTGCCGGGCGCCACGCCGAAGAATCCGTTCTCGGGGTTCACCGCCCACAGTCTGCCGTCTTTGCCCACGCGAATCCAGGCGATGTCGTCGCCCACGCACTCCACCTTATAGCCCTTTTCGAGATAGTGTTTGGGGGGAATGAGCATGGCGAGGTTGGTCTTGCCGCAAGCAGACGGGAACGCCGCCGCGAGGTATTTCTTCTTGCCGTCGGGATAGGTGACGCCGAGAATGAGCATGTGCTCCGCCATCCAGCCCTCGTTCTTGCCGAGGTAGGACGCGATCCGGAGCGCAAAGCACTTCTTGCCCAGAAGCACGTTTCCGCCGTAAGCGGAGTTGACGGAGATAATGGTGTTATCCTCGGGGAAGTGCATAATATAGCGTTTTTCGGGATCCACGTCGCACTTGCAGTGGAAGCCCTTGATGAAATCGCCGTCTTTGCCGAGCGCCTTGTAGCAATCGAGCCCGACGCGGGTCATGATCGCCATGTTCAGAACGACGTAGATGGAGTCGGTCACCTCGATCCCGATCTTGGAGAAGGACGAGCCGACCACGCCCATGGAATAGGGAATGACGTACATCGTGCGCCCCTTCATTTTGCCGCGCGCAATTTCACGGCAGAGCGCGTACGCCTCGACGGGATCCATCCAATAGTTGATGGGACCCGCGTCCTCCTTGTTCTTGCAGCAGATGAACGTGCGCGCCTCCACGCGGGCGACGTCGTTTTCCGCGGTACGGTGATAATAGCAACCGGGAAGCTTTTCCTGATTGAGTCTGATCATTTCACCCGTTTTCACGGCTTCTTCGCGGAGCGCCGCGAGTTGCTTTTCGCTCCCGTCGATCCATACGATCTCGTCGGGACAAGCAAGTTCCGCGCTTTCCTTGACGAAATCGAGAACTTTCTTGTTTTCGGTAAGAGCTTTCATTTTATTTCCTCCGATAAAAATTTTCGCATTTTGGGATAAAACGGGGAAAACCCCTTTTTCTACCGATTTTATTATACCACCAAATTCCGTCAATGTAAACAGGATTGCGGGAAAAATTTTCGATAAAATTTTTAAAATTACGACGCGTTACGCTTTTTTACGCGTCCTGCACCCGCACGTATTCGCCCGTGTCGGCGTCCTGAAAGACGACGTAAAACCCTTTTTCGTCGGAGAGATAATTTTCCGGTACGAACACTCCGTGCGTTTTCATCTCCTCGGACACCTCGCCCGTGCTTTCTGCCGCCACGCAAAGGTACCGCGGAATCCCCTCTTCATAGATAATGCCCAGAAGCGCGCCGTTCGAGCTCGCCCATTCGGAATGCGGGAAGATCGCCTGCAACCGCTCGTCGCGCGGGAATTTTTTCAACGCGTCGTCGAGCTTGTCCTTCACTTCGTAATAGTAGGCAAGCGTCCTGCCGACGGGCCGCGGAGGGAGAGCGCCGTCATCTTCGCGAGAATCGCCTGCGCCCGCGTGCGCTCCGTCTTCTTCTTGCACTCGTATATCAGCGCGCGCATCTTCGCTGCTTTCGGATACGCCGTAATAGTTGTCGAGGGCGATCGCCTCGTCGTGATACTCTTCGCGAAAGGGGCGGGCGTTCGCTTCCTCCCCGATATCGCAAGCGGGCACGACGAGCTTTTCGGGCTGTTCGGGCTCCCGCTTTTTGCGGGTTTGCAGAGAGCTCTCGGAAAACGCGTCGAGCAGTTCGGCGCAATCGAAGGGCGCTTCGCCGCATCTGCCGTAAGCGATCGGCTCCGCCTCCGCGCGCACGAAGCACAACAACGCCGCAAAGCCCTGCGCAAGCGCGGGTGCGTCCGGGATTTTCAGCGCGCCGTTCAGCTCGCAACAGAATATTTTCCCGCCCGCCCAAACGGCGAGCGCGTACCGTCCTTCTTTCAGCGGCGCAAGCCCCGCGATCCGCGGCGTGATCGTCAGCTCCGTACCCAGCCGCTCCGCGTAAATCGCGCCCGAAAGCGTTCCGCCGTCCGCGGAAAACCCTCTCTTCATCTGTTTTAACACGCAAACGCGCTTTTCGTAAGCCATAACACACCTCTTTCTCGGGAATCGGTACTTTATTCTATCACAATCCGCGTGCGCGATTTTGTCGGGTTTGCCCGAATTTTTGCTTTTGATGCGAGAAAATTATTTCTTTACAAACTGCGCGCCGTGTGATATAATTTTATATATGGAAAAATTAGCGTTCGCCGACGGAGAGAAGATCGGCGTATTCGACGGAGAAAAGACACGATTATACGAGAGCGCATATATATTAAGGTATAAGGAGTACGCGGAAAACCGCACCAAAAACGACGAATGGAAATTCGGCGGCGAAGGCGCGCGGTTCC
>JAETTR010000133.1 GCA_021768985.1 Bacillota bacterium | reverse complement strand
CCGTGGTCTCGTCTTTGGTGCGCGATATCGTCTGCTTCGTGCCCCTCGTTTGCACGCTGCCGGTGTTTTTCGGCGTGGAAGGGATTCTGTGGGCGGCGCCCGCGGCGGACCTGATCGCCGTGCTCGTGTGCGCGGCGCTTACGATCGTGTTCTTCCGAAAGCTGAAACGGACGGATAGAAATTGACGAAAAGTTGCGTCATGCTATTGACCAATGCCTCCGGGCGTATTAAAATATTACACGGGTGGAAACCCGTCGGGGAATCCCGAAAATATTTATTTATGAGAAGGAGAGTTTTTTATGGCAAGATTTACGTTACCGAGAGATTTGTATCACGGCAAGGGCGCGCTCGAAGCGCTCAAATCCTTCGAGGGCAAGCGCGCGATGGTCTGCGTGGGCGGCGGCTCGATGAAGAAATTCGGCTTCCTTGACAGAGCGGTTTCGTATCTGAAAGAGGCGGGCATGGAGGTGGAGCTGTTCGAGGGAATCGAGCCCGATCCTTCGGTGGAAACGGTGATGAAGGGCGCGGAAGCCATGCTCAGATTCAAGCCTGACTGGATTATCGCCATGGGCGGCGGCTCGCCGATCGACGCGGCGAAGGCTATGTGGATCAAGTACGAGTATCCCGATATCACCTTCGAAGAGATGTGCAAGGTGTTCGGTATTCCCGCGCTTCGCAGAAAGGCGAAATTCTGCGCGATTTCCTCCACGTCCGGCACAGCGACCGAGGTGACCGCGTTCTCGATTATTACCGATTACAAAAAAGGGATCAAGTACCCGATCGCGGACTTCGAAATCACGCCCGACGTGGCGATCGTCGATCCCGATCTCGCGGAGACGATGCCCAAAAAGCTCGTCGCGCATACGGGTATGGACGCAATGACGCACGCCATTGAAGCGTACGTTTCCACTGCGAACTGCGACTATACCGATCCGCTTGCGATTTTCGCGATCAAGATGATTCAGGGCGATCTCGTCGATTCGTACAACGGCGATATGAAAAAGCGCGGGTCCATGCATAACGCGCAGTGCCTTGCGGGTATGGCGTTCTCGAACGCGTTGCTCGGCATCGTGCACTCCATGGCGCACAAGACGGGCGCGGCGTTTGCGGATTTCGGCGCGCATATCATTCACGGCGCGGCGAACGCCATGTATCTGCCCAAGGTAATCGCGTTCAACGCGAAGGATCCTACGGCGAAAAAGCGTTACGGCATGATCGCCGATTATATGGGGCTGGGCGGCAAGAACGACGACGAAAAGGTGAAGCTGCTCATTGCATATCTGCGCAAGATGAACGACGATCTGAATATCCCGCACTGTATTAAAAATTACGGCGCGGACAGCTATCCCTGCGAGCAGGGCTTCGTTCCCGAAAAGGTGTTCCTCGAAAGATTGCCCGAAATCGCGAAGAACGCGATCGGCGACGCCTGCACGGGAAGCAATCCCCGTCAGCCTTCGCAGGAAGAGATGGAAAAGCTGTTAAAGTGCTGCTACTACGATACGGAAGTGGACTTCTGATAAAAAAGTTCAAAAGAGCTTCGCGGTGATCCGCGAAGCTCTTTCATCTTTTCCGCATAAAACCGATTCCTCCGCGCATACTGCGATAGGAGGTAATTATGGTTTTTTTCAATATCGTTTCCTATATTCTCGTGCTTACGGGCGCAATCAACTGGGGATTATTCGGGATCTTTGATTTCAACCTCGTTTCCGAGATCTTTATGGGTCCGAGAAGCGTCGGTTCGATCATCGTATATTCGCTCATTTCGCTTGCGGCGATCTGGCTGATTATCTCGCCGATGATCACGAACGGCATGCTGAAATTGCAGGGCAACCGGAAAGCCGAAACGGTGCGTAATTCGTAAGCAGAACTCCGCGGGTACTCCGCGGAGTTCTGCGCATCGGATGGATGTTGCGGGGAATTTTACTCTTTTTTCGCACGACGCACCCGATATAGTTGCTTAATTGCGCATATATGCTATAATAGATTCCATGGCATATCTCGTAATCGTAATCATAACTTTCATTTCGGGCGTAGTCGGTACCGGACTCGGCGGCGTAGTCGGCGCGGCGCTTAAACGCGATTCGAATAAAATCGTCAGTCTGCTTTTGGCGTTCGCGGCGGGTATCATGCTTGCCGTCGTGTGCTTCGATCTCATGCGAGAGCCGATCGAAATGATGAAGAGCGGAGAATCGTCTTTACCGTCGCTCACGCCTCTCATCGTCGTCGCCGCGGTTGTCGTAGGGTACGGCGTGGTATATCTTTTGAATTTGCTGATCGATAAAAAGACGAATTTCGAGGTCAAGCATATCGACGAAAATCACCCCGGGACGGCGGATGATTTGGACGAGCTGATCCATTCGAACCATTACGAATCCCATAAAAATTCGAAATCGAATTTATTTATCGCGGGGCTCGTCATGATGTTTGCGATTGCGCTCCACAATTTGCCGGAGGGAATGGTGATCGGCGCTTCTTATGCGACTTCCGGAGTGATCGCTGACTTATTTTCGGGCAGCGGGTTCATTATGGCGATCGTAATCGGTCTGCATAACGTGCCCGAGGGAATGGCAGTTTCCGTGCCTCTGATTTCGGGCGGAATGAGCAAGCTCAAAGCGGTTGCGCTTACCGCGTTGAGCGGATTGCCCACGGTGTTCGGCGCGTTGCTCGGCTATGCGTTGGGCGGTATTAACGATATGATGCTCGTTCTATCGCTGGGTTTTGCCAGCGGCGCCATGCTGTACGTGGTATTCGGAGAATTGTTGCCCGAATCGATTTTAATGTGGCGGAGTAAGCTTCCGGCGTTCATGCTGTTTGCGGGTTTGATCGCGGGGTTCCTGCTCGTAATGTTTTAAATAAAAAAAGGAAGAGAAACCGATTCCGGTTCTCTTCCTTTTTTATGCAGGACGTGTCCGTTTGATCATATGGTTTTTGTAAAAGCGATTACGTAAACACCGCCATGCATACCGTTCCCGTAACCAGAAGTCCCAGACCGATCCACGCTTTTAAGGATAGTTTTTCCTTGAACACGACCAGAGAAAACAAAACGGTGATCAGGATGCTTAACTTATCGATCGGAACCACGATGCTGACTTGTCCTCGCTGAATCGCGTAGTAATAGCAGATCCAGCTCGCGCCCGTTGCGATGCCCGACAGGATCAAAAAGAGGATATCCTTGCCTTTTAATTCTTTAACGTATTTCGTTTCCCCGCGGCAGATCACGATTAACCATGCCGTGACGAATACGATGCAGGTGCGGATCGCCGTCGCCGCGTTGGAATCCACGTCTTCGATTCCGATTTTCGCAAGCAACGATGTCGTCGCCGCGAATACGGCGGACAGCGCCGCAAAAACAAACCAGACAAACCGACTCTTCTCTTCGCCGTGCCGGATATCCGCCATGAGAAAAGATCCCGTCGCAATGGCGGCAAGACAGAGCAGTTTTGCCCACCACATCGTCCTTTCGGCGGGGAAGAGGAGAAGGGCGAAGAGGACGGACAAAACTACGCTCGATTTATCGACCGCCGCAACCTTCGACACTTCGCCGAGCGACAGCGCTTTAAAGTAGCAGATCCAGCTTGCGCCCGTTGCCGCGCCCGACAGGATTAAGAATATCCACGATTTCGCGCCGATATCCGATAGCGTTTTATATGCGCCCGTAGCAAATACAATGCCCCACGCGAATATCAGAACGACGGAGGTTCGTACGGCGGTCGCTACGTTTGAATTGGCGTTTTTAACGCCGTATTTGGAAAGGATTGCCGTAATTCCTGCAAATACCGCGGATAATTCGGAGGGAATCAACCACATGAAACACGCTCCGAAAGGATAACTGACAGTATTATAACAGACGCGCGTCTGTTTTTCAAGCGATGCGGGGCGAGCCTTAAATATGTTTTTGTTTCAGCGGACGTTCAAACGCGCCGAAGCGTTTGAACAATCTTTTCGAAGGCGGTTTGCTTTGTCGGAAAACGGCGGTGCGGTTTTTTATCATAAACGGTGTAAAAGCAAAAGAAACCGCATTTGCGGTTTCTCTTGCGGATTTTGTATTCCTCAATAATTTTCTGCGCGAACTTCGAAATAACTCTGCGGGTGTGCGCAAACGGGACATACTGCGGGCGCTTTCGTACCGACTACGATATGTCCGCAATTGCGGCATTCCCAGATTTTGACCTCGCTTTTTTCAAACACGGAAGCGTTTTCCACGTTTTTCAACAGCGCGCGGTATCTTTCTTCGTGTTGCTTTTCGATTGCTGCAACCATGCGAAATTTTACGGCAAGCGTCTTGAACCCTTCGGCTTCGGCGGTTTTTGCAAATTCCTCGTACATGTCCGTCCATTCGTAATTTTCTCCGTCGGCGGCATCGGCAAGATTCCGGGCAGTATCGCCGATTCCTTCCAACTCTTTCAACCACATTTTTGCGTGTTCTTTTTCGTTATCCGCCGTTTTTAAAAACAGTGCGGATATCTGTTCGTAACCTTCTTTCTTGGCGACCGAGGC
>JAETTR010000132.1 GCA_021768985.1 Bacillota bacterium | reverse complement strand
TTCTGGGACGATTGTTATACGGAGGTCGCGCGCGCGATGGGCGTCGATCCCGAAACCAAACGCGCCGTAAAATTCGATATCGCCGACCCGAACTTCGTAAACGTCTATTTCGATCTCGTACACCGCCCCCTTGAAAAGGACGGCGTGGACTTCTGGTGGATCGACTGGCAGCAGGGCACGCAATCCAAACTCGAAGGACTCGATCCCCTCTGGTCGCTCAACCACTATCACTATCTCGACCAGTGCGAAAGCCACAGCGCGCCGCTGATCCTCTCCCGCTACGCGGGGATCGGCTCCCACCGCTATCCGCTCGGATTTTCGGGCGATACCGCCGTCAGCTGGGATACCTTAAAATATCTGCCCTACTTTACGCTGACGGCGAGCAACGCGGGCTACACCTGGTGGAGCCACGACATAGGCGGTCACCACATGGGCTATATGGAAACGGAGCTCTACGCCCGCCACGTGCAGTACGGCGTATTCAGTCCCGTCAACCGCCTGCACTGTACCAGCGCGCCCTACGCGACGAAGGAGCCCCGCTTCTACGGAAACGGCGCGGGGAAAATTGCCGCAGACTGGCTGCGCTTCCGCCACCGTCTGATCCCCTACCTCTACACGGCGGACCGCCGCACCCACGAAGAGGGAATCGCGCTCGTCGAGCCCCTCTATTACGAGCATCCGGAAGCGCCCGAGGCGTACGAATACAAAGAGGAATACTTCTTCGGGGGCGAGCTCCTCGTCGCGCCCGTTACGCAAAAGGCGAAAGCCGACGGCTACGCGCGAATCAAGGTCTGGCTTCCCGAAGGCAAGTGGACGGATCTGTTTACGGGAGACTGCTACGAGATCCCCGCGGGCGGCGCGCGAAAAACGCTGCTTCGGGATCTCGACTCCATTCCCGTGCTTGCAAAAGCAGGCGCGGTGATTCCTCTCTCCCGCGGGAAGGGAAACGACGCGGATAACCCCGCCGAGCTCGAACTGCAATGCTTTACGGGGAACGGCAACTATACGCTGTTCGAAGACGGCGCCATGAAAAACAAGAAGGGCGAATTCTTTACCGAATTCCGCATGAAAAAGAGCGACGGCGTGCAGAAGCTGACGATTGCTTCGCACGGCGAAAAGTCCGTTTTGCCCGCGCGCCGCAAACTGTTCGTGCGCTTCCCCGAAATCGAACAGGGCGAAATCACGCTCACGGTAGACGGCGCGGAAATGCCCGTAAAAGATCCGCTGATCGGTTGCGCTTCCGTAGAAATCCCCTTCGAAGCGGACAAGGAATACGAGATTACCGTGCGGTATCGGGAACAGACGGAAATCGAAAAGCTCAAAGCGCACGCGCTGAACGTGCTCACCCGCGCGGAAGAGACAACCGTCGACAAGAGAGAGGCGTGGTATCGTGCAATCTGCACGGCGACGACGGCGGAGGAATTTGCGACCGCGGTTGAAAAAGCAGAATTGAAACCCGTCACGAAACTACGTTTGACGGAAATCATGTAAACGATACAAAAAGCGTAAGCGAACCGAAGAATCGGTTCGCTTCTTTTTTGTCGGGCAATATTACGCTTATTTTTTATAAAAACGTTCTTTTCAGAGGCAAAAAAACCGCCGATTTCCTTGCAAAAATAAAGAATTTCCGTGATTTTGTGCCGAAAAGGTTGACAAACGGTGTAAAAATGAGTATAAAGCTTATGTAATTTTGCTTGTAATTACCACAAAAAAATCGATTGGAGGTTTTATGAAATCAATTACTAAAAAAATTACAATCGCAGGATTGGGAGCAATCTGCGCGCTGACGTTCGGAGCGGGCATCCTCGTGAAGAACAACGGTTTTGCGTCGGCGGACGAAGCCAACGGCGCGCCGAACGCACAAACTTTCTTTTACGATTACATGCTCGACGAGAACAATCAAGAGTACACCCTCGCCAAAAAGTTTTATAACGCTCTGGCGAAAATGAACGAAACGAACGACTTCAAAGACGGCGTCGTGGATTATCCGATCGGCGATATCGTCACTTCGAATCAACTGAAAGCCTGGGTCGATAACGGCAATCTCGAAGTGCCCAGAGCCTTCGGCGCGGCGCGCGACGCGTTCAAAACCGACCATCCGGAATTGTTTTACATAGACTTTTATAAAATGACGATCAGCGTCGCCCGTAGCAACGGAACGTACGTCGGCTACATCAACTGCGGCAAGGAAAGCAATCTCTATTACGACAACGGCTTTAACACGCCCGCAAAAGTGGCGGAAGCGATCGAAAAATTCGACGACAAAGTCGACGAGGTCGTGGACGTTGTAAACGAGCGGAAAGAACAGGACGTATACACCGCAAGAGACGCGTTTCTTGCGAAAGAAGTAAATAAGTACCTTACAGAGATCATCAAATACGATTACGTGGCGTACGACAACAAGGACGATCCCAATTATATCGCCGCGGCGTACGTCAATACCGCCTACGGCGGACTCGTAGAGGGCAAAGCCGTCTGCGGAGGCTACTCCACCGCGTATAAAGTCGTTATGGACCGGCTGGGCATCCCCTGCATCACCGTAAACGGCTACAGCAATCAAAAAGACCAGAACGGCAACAACGCCGGATCGAACGTATATCATATGTGGAATTACGTATGGCTCGAAACGCCTTCCGCCGGAGCGGCGCAGTCGATTGCGCTGACCGACGGTCCGAAAGGAGAATGGTATTCGGTCGACGTGACCTGGGATTATTCTGCGCGGAACAAATACAGATACGCATTATTAAACGACTATTCCGACAAAGATATTCACGTGACCGACGGTGTGATTTCTTCTTCCGGCTACAGATTGAGATATCCAGCGCTTTCTTCCTTCACCTACGGCGGAACGGGGGAAACGGACGGACTTCAAACTTCGAGAACGTACTCGCCCGTATCCGACGGCTCCAAGGACGACTACGGCAACCCTCTGATGGAAAATTATTCGACCGTCAGCTATAACGGAAAGAGTGCAAAACGTCTTCTCGAAGAAGACGGGCTCTATTTGGTTTGCCGTTTCGCTTACCATTACGACAATCAGTTCGCATGGTCCAAGTGGTTGGCTTTGGAATCGTTCAGAGAATATGCCGAGCTCGGCGTTGACAATTATGCCGACGTGATTCAGGACACCGGAACGGAAACCCGTTTTTACGAGAATACCTCCATTTATTACACTCAATTCGCCGTTTTCGATGCAAAACCCGACGTGCCGCACCACGTCTTTTCGGAAACGCTCGGCCTCGACAAATATTTTTACTTCGAATATTCGGACGATCTGCTCAACCACAGCAACGCGCTGGAAATCGGCGATATGCTCGTCAACTTAAGCTACGGAACTTATACGCCGCCGCCCTATGTGATGAGTTCGAACCCGACGCATCAGGAGGAACAGGTCATCAGCGACAGCATGCGCGATTCTAAAATCACCGAAAAAGTCGTTATGTCTGAAAAGAAAGCGTTCGTAATAGAAGCCACAGTCGACGAACCTCTGCACGTTCTCGACGAAACGAAACCGATCGGAATCTCTTTTGTGTCAGAACACCCTAACACCAAAGATTATGCGTTGTTTTATCCGCTCTCCAATCAATTAGACAAAAACGGCAATAAAATTTACGTGGAGATTATCGAAAAGCCGAAAAGCTCGAATGACCCCACTTTGGTGCCGAATACGTTGCGTTTCAAGTTCGCGCCCAGTCTTTTGTACGAACACAACCGCGAAGGCTATCACTTCATATTTACCAACGTCGGTTCGGCGAAAAAAGTCACGAGAATCGTGGACGGAAAAGAAATATCCGAAACCTCCAATAAGGCGCCCAACTCTCTCTATTACAGTTTCGGCAGAGAAGTGATCGCCTGCCCCGCGTTCTTCAACTACGACGGCAGACTTTACATCGACTGCTGCGCGCAGCCCACGCTCGTATCCCAGACCGATCTTTCCGCCATGAACTTCGAGGACGAAAACGGAAAGAGCACGTTCTCCGAGAACGAAAGAAGTCAGATGATGCTCGTTGCGGAACGGGCAAGCGACGATACCGTGGATTCCATGGTGGACGAAATCACCTCCGGAATCGGAGCCGATCTGGGCATAGACAAGAACAAGACCGAAACCTACGACATCAAATTGCAAATGTGCAACAAGTATCCTACGATTTCCCCCGGTAGCTACGTGAAAATCGCGCTCGGCTTCCCCGAAGGATACGGTCCCGACGACAAGGGCGTTACGTTCAAGATTTTCCACCGCAAAAACGTCGGAGAAGACGAATATATCATCGAAGAAATTCCCTGCGTGGTGACGCAATTCGGAATCGTTGCAACCGTAACGAGCTTCTCGCCCTATATGGTCGCCGTCGTGGACGCGGATAAGGCTACCGACAAGACGATTTATGCAAGCATCGAAGGAAAAGGCGGTACGCTGTCCAAAGCAGACGGAAAAATTATTCAGTTAAAGGAAGGCGAAAGCCACGTTTATACCATTCAGCCGAACAAAGGCTATCAGATT
>JAETTR010000131.1 GCA_021768985.1 Bacillota bacterium | reverse complement strand
CTCCGAGAATCTGTTCTATCTCAACGGATTTACGGAAACGCAGGGCTGGATGCCCGCGCTCTTCGATTCGGTCGAGGACGGGGGACTCGGTTGGGAGGAGAACGCGGCGACCACGCTTCTCGCCTGTATTTACGACGGCGCGGTATTCTCGCCCGGCGTGATACTCACAAACCTCTGGAGCTGGATTCTCGGCTGGGTGGAGGAACTGCTCAACCTCTGTTGCGCCAACGCCGCGCCCTGGGTCGGCGGATTGATTGTGGACGGTATCTGGGGCGGTATTTCCGCGGTGCTCGGCTTCCTGCCGCAGATTCTCGTGCTCTTCCTGTTCTTCTCCATTCTGGAGGACACCGGTTACATGGCGCGCGTCGCGTTCATTCTCGACAGAATTTTCCGCAAATTCGGGCTTTCCGGCAGAGCGTTCATGCCCATGATCATGGGCTTCGGCTGCTCGCTGCCCGCCATGATCAATACCCGCACCCTTGCCGACGAACACGAACGTACGGCTACGGTACGCGTCATTCCCTTCTTCTCCTGCGGGGCGAAGCTCCCCATTCTTACCGCGATTGCGGGCGGAATCGTGCAGTTTTTCGGGGTCGGGAACGTCGATCTGATCACGCTCGGTATGTATCTGCTCGGCATGGTAACGGCGATCGCCGCGGTGATTCTGATGCGCTCGACGACCATGCGCGGCGAAGTTCCTCCCTTTATCATGGAGCTTCCCAGCTACCACGCGCCCCTCTTCAAAGGGTTGATGATTCACCTCTGGGATAAGACCAAGCACTTCGTGAAGAAGGCGTTTACGGTGATTCTCGCTTCCACGATTCTTGTGTGGTTCCTGTCGCACTTCAGTTGGGATTGGCATTACCTCGAGGACGAAGAGATGAATCTGAGTATTCTCGCAAGTCTGGGTATGCTCATTCAGCCGCTGTTCACGCCGCTCGGGTTCGGTTCGCAGCTCAAAGAATTCGGTTGGATCTTCGCGGTGGCGGCGATCAACGGGCTGATCGCGAAGGAGAACGTCATTTCCACGTTCGGTACGATCGCGGCTTGTCTCGGGCTCGAAGTGATCCCCGGGCTTGCGGAGGGCGTAGGGGAAGCGACCGCCATGATCGGCGCAACGGGCATTACCATTCCCGCGCTGATTGCGTTTATCGCGTTCAATATGACGACGATTCCCTGCTTTGCGGCTTGCGCGACGGCGAAAGCGGAGCTTCCCAAGGGGAAATTCAAGTGGACGCTGTTGTTCTGGGTATGCACTTCGTATGCGGTTTCCACGATGATCTATCTGATCGGAAGCTGGTGGTGGACGGTGTTCATTTTCGCGGCGGTGATCGCGGCGGCGGTTACGGGAATCGTGTTCTGGAACAAGAAACACCCGATGAACAAAAAAGCGACCGCTTTCAATGCGGAAACGGAAGCGCTTGCCGAAGCGGCGGTTTCCGAAGAGGAAAAGTAATATGCAGTGGTACGAATATCTGTTGATCGCCGCGGCGGTCGCGTTCGTGATCGGCGTGATCGTATGGCAAATCGTACGGAAGAAGCAGGGCAAGAGCGGCTGCGACTGCGGCGGTGCCTGCTCCCGGTGCAGCGGATGTTCCGCCTGCCGCGAAAAAGAGAAGCGGCAGATGCAGGACAAAAAATAGTCTATACAACAATCTCCATAAATCTTTGAAAAAGAGAAGCGGAATACCGCTTCTCTTTTTCATGTTTCGGCGTTTAAAAGCATTTGTATAAAATTCGCATAAAGTTAAAATTGCGTGAAAATATACGGAAAATATAAAAAATAATCCTTTCAGAGACGGGCGTTTGCTTGACAAGCTCCGCGGCGATTTGTTATAATTAGAATTATTTAACACGGAGGGCGCATGCTGAAACGAACGATACGATATAACAAAAAAACCAATCTTCTGGAAGACAGTATTTACAAATACGAATTGCAGGACGTAAAAGAGCCGCACCTCTTCCGTGAACTGTTCGATTACGAATCGATTCCGAAAATCTCTTTCAATAACCGTCACGTACCCATCAATATGCCGAAGGAGATCTGGATCACCGATACGACCTTCCGCGACGGTCAGCAATCGACTTCGCCGTTTACGGTGAAACAGATTACCGATTTGTTTCGGCTGATGTCCCGTCTCGGCGGACCCAAAGGGCTCGTCAGACAGTCGGAGTTCTTTCTCTATTCGAAAAAGGATAAGGACGCGGTGCGTTCCTGTCAGGATCTCGGGCTGAAATTCCCCGAAATCACCACCTGGATCCGCGCCAACGAAAAGGACTTCGAGCTTGTGAAATCGGCGGGCGTAAAGGAAACGGGAATCCTCGTAAGCTGTTCGGACTATCATATCTTTAAAAAGATGAATCTGACCCGCCGCCAGGCGCTCGATAAATACCTCGGAATCGTAAAAAGCGCGCTTTCCTACGGAATCGTACCGCGTTGCCATTTCGAGGACATTACGCGCGCGGATTTTTACGGCTTCGTCGTGCCGTTTGCGAGCGAGCTGATGAAGCTTTCGCAGGAGAGCGGGATTCCCGTAAAAATCAGAATGTGCGATACGATGGGGTTCGGCGTCAGCTTTCCCGGCGCGACGTTGCCCAGAAGCGTGCAGGGGATCGTATACGGTTTGAATCATTTCGCGGGCGTGCCGCACGCGCAACTCGAATGGCACGGACATAACGATTTTTACAAGGTGGTTACCAACGCGGACACCGCCTGGCTGTACGGCGCTTCCGCCGTAAACTGTTCTCTGCTCGGCATCGGCGAGCGGACGGGAAATTGTCCTTTAGAGGCGATGGCGGTGGAGTATGCTTCCTTCCGCGGTACGCTCGACGGTATGGACCTGACCGCTGTAACCGAGATCGCGGAGTACTTCGAAAAGGAAATCAATTATCTCGTGCCTCCCAAAACGCCCTTCGTGGGGCGGGCGTTCAATTCCACCCGCGCGGGCATTCACGCCGACGGTATGCTGAAAAATGAGGAAATTTACAATATTTTCGATACCGCGACCATTCTCAACCGTCCCGCGCGCGTTGCCGTCGACAAAACGAGCGGCTTGGCTGGAATCGCGTTCTGGATTAACGATTACTATAAATTGCCCGAAGAGTACCGCGTGGGCAAGGACGATCCGCTTGTAATTAAAATGAAGGAGATGGTGGACGCGGAATACGAAGAGGGGCGCAACAGTTCGTTCGGCGACGACGAGCTCGTAAACCTGATTTACGTAATCGATTCCAAGCGTATGCGCGTACTGAACTCTTACAGTCAGCAATAAAATATACATAGAAACAACCCGTTTTCTTCGTGGAAGAAAACGGGCTGTTTTGTTTTGTGTAAGCGCTTATTTCGTAATATCGCCGTCCGTGCAATGGATTGTGTAATAGTGGGAATCGAACCAATCGTCTTTATTCATGGCGTTCCATTGTGCTTTTGTGCCGTTAAAGGTAATATCGCTAAGCGAACTGCAACCGTAGAATGCACTGCTGCCGATGCTCGTTACGCTGTCTGGTATTGTGATCTTCGTGAGTCCGCTGCAGTCACGGAATGAACATTCTCCAATACTCGTTACGCCATCGGGAATAACTAACTCGCCCGTTATTTCCTGACCGTTTATATAAAGCGTTTTGTTTGATGATGTTAAAGCATACAACCCGTTAATTTCGCACCAGCTTGCAATGTTGCCCTCATAATAAATACTTGTAAGATTGTTGCAATCCGAGAAAGCATTATTAGCAATTAATTTCGTATTCTCGTGTATAGTACATGATGTAATAGAAGTATCCTTTACATCAATTAACGCAAAGTATTTATTTGTATTGCTTCCGAGATAATATGCGTTATGATATTCGTTAAATTGTAAATTATTACAGCCGAGGAACGCTCGCCAACCTATACTCGTCACACCGTCGCCAATCGTTACGCTCGTGAGCGAACTACAATCGAGGAACGCATCATTCCCGATGTTTGTAACGCTATTTGGAATAGAAATGCTCGTAAGACTACTGCAACCGTAGAATGCAGAACTACCTATACTCGTTACCCCGTTACCAATCGTTACGCTTGCAAGCGAACCGCAATAGTAGAATGCATTGTCACCGATACTCGTTACTCCATCGTGTATGGTTATGGTTGTAAGAAAGTCGCATCCGCTGAACGCGAAATTATAAATAAATTTTGAATCTTTATGTATCGTACAGGAAGTAATGGAGGTATCTTTTGCTTTAATCAGGACGGTATATTTATTCGTATCGTTGCCGAGATAGAATGCATTGCCGTATTCGTTATATTGTAATTTTTCGTAATTAGAAAACACAAAATCAGGAAGAATCGTTACATTCTCGCCAATTTTTATCGTCGTAAGGTTTGTACAGTCGAAGAATATGTTGCCGTACGTTATACATGCCGTTGCATTCCAATGTAATGTTTTAAGCGCGAGACAATCGTCGAATGCCGCGTACTCGATATTGGTTACGCCTTCGGGAATCGTTATACTTGTAATCGAACT
>JAETTR010000130.1 GCA_021768985.1 Bacillota bacterium | reverse complement strand
AGCCCGACGAAGAATAAGGGATGCCGAACGCCGAACGCAAAACGAAACAGAAGCAGGCGGTTTACGAAGCGCTGTGCGCCCTCGATCACCCCACGGCGACGGAGGTGTACGGTTTCGTGCGCGCAAAAAATCCCACGCTCAGCCGCGGTACGGTGTTTCGCGTGCTCGGCGGGTTCGCGGATTCGGGCAAGGCGAAGCGGCTGTGTTTTGCGGGCAGCGACGTGCGTTACGATCCGACGCTGACTCCCCACGCGCACGCGCGCTGTCGCCGTTGCGGCAGGGTGTTCGACGTGCGTCTGCCCTGCTCTTCGGAGCTTATCGAAACGGCGAAAAGCGAAGCGTTCGAGCCGGACGGCTTTGAAGTGGAGTTCTTCGGGCTGTGTGTTTTTTGCAAAAATACGGAAAATTTAAAATAATTTCCGGATTCATGCAAAAATACTTGCATAAAGTAATATTTGATAGTATAATAATGATTGCCCCCTTCCTTGCGCGCTCTTGCTACGGGAAGGGAAGGGCGTGGAAAAACGTTCCCTTACGGGGCGCGTTTTTTTATAACCGAAAGGGAGACGCTTATGCAAAGCAAATACCGCAAACAGTTTCATCTTCCGCCCGAGCCGTGTATGGAATGGGCGGACAAGAGCGCGATCGACCGCGCGCCCGCATGGTGCAGCGTGGACTTGCGCGACGGCAATCAGGCGCTTGTCGAGCCCATGTCGCTGGACACCAAGCTCGAATTTTTCAAGCTGCTCGTTTCGATCGGGTTCAAAGAAATCGAAGTCGGCTTCCCCGCGGCGAGCGAAACGGAGTACGAATTTTTGCGCGCGCTCATCGAGCGGAACCTGATCCCGTCCGACGTGACGGTGCAGGTGCTCACGCAGGCGCGCGAGCATATCATCAAAAAGACCTTCGAGGCGATCCGCGGCGCGAAGAACGTCATCGTGCACGTGTATAATTCCACCTCCGTCGCACAGCGCGAACAGGTGTTCCGCAAGAGCAAAGAGGAGATCAAAAAGATCGCCGTAGAGGGGGCGAAGCTGTTGAAACGGCTGACCGAAGAGGCGGGGGAAAACTACCGCTTCGAATATTCGCCCGAGAGCTTTACGGGCACCGAACCCGAATACGCGCTCGAAGTCGTCAACGCCGTGCTCGAAATCTGGAAGCCCGTTGCGGAGCGAAAGGCGATCATCAATCTGCCCGCCACGGTGGAAAACGCCATGCCGCACGTTTACGCGCAGCAGGTCGGGTATCTGAACAAGCATCTCCTTTTCCGCGAGAACGTGGTGTTGTCTTTGCACCCGCACAACGACCGCGGCACGGGCGTTGCGTCGGCGGAGTTCGGTCTGCTCGCGGGCGCCGACCGCGTCGAGGGCACGCTGTTCGGCAACGGCGAACGGACGGGGAACTGCGATCTCGTCACCCTCGCCATGAATATGTTTTCGCAGGGCGTGGAAACGGAGCTCGATTTTTCCGATATGCCCGAAATTTCCGCGCGCTATCAACAATTTACGGGCATGCCCGTATCCGCCCGTCAGCCGTACGCGGGCGAGCTCGTGTTCGCGGCGTTCTCCGGTTCCCATCAGGACGCGATCGCCAAGGGCATGGCTTACCGCGCCGAAAAGGGGCTCGCCGAGTGGAACGTGCCCTATCTTCCCGTCGATCCCGCGGACGTGGGCAGAACATACGATTCCGACGTCATTCGCATCAACTCCCAGTCGGGCAAGGGCGGCGTGGGATACGTGCTCGAGCAGGCGTACGGCGTCAAGCTTCCGCCCGCCATGAAAGAGGCGTTCAGCTACCGCGTCAAGAGTATTTCCGACGCGCGCCACAGCGAGTTGAAGGCGCCCGAAATTTTCGAAGCGTTCGTAAACGGATATTTAAGTCCGCGCGATCGGTTCGAGCTCGGGGAAGTGCATTTCAGACAGAAGGACGGAATTTCCGCCGAGGTGGAGATTATTTGCGGAAAAGAGCGCGCGACGGTGCGCGCCGCGGGGAACGGTCGGCTCGACGCCGTTTCCAACGCGTTGAAAGAGTATTTCTCCGTTTCGTATACCATTACGGGATACGAACAGCACGCGCTATCGGCGGGTTCGTTCGCGCAGGCGGTCTCTTACGTGGGCGTGGCGGCGGACGGTGAAACGTATTGGGGCGCGGGGGAGAACTCGGATATCATCAAGGCTTCGGTGGGGGCGCTTGTTTCCGCGCTGAACAATTATTTTGCAAAACGTAAGTAAACGCCGATTGTTTTATTGACGGTTTTTTCGGAAAGTGATATAATTTCTACCGATCGGGTTGAGACGATTGACGAAAAATCCGAAAACGAAAGGAGTTACTTTATGGCGAACGATAGATTCGAACTGAATAAAAATCTGGCGCAGATGTTGAAAGGCGGCGTGATTATGGACGTCACCACGCCCGAGCAGGCGAAAATTGCGGAGGAAGCAGGCGCGTGCGCCGTCATGGCGCTCGAAAGGATTCCCGCGGATATCCGCGCGGCGGGCGGGGTTTCCCGTATGTCCGATCCCAAAATGATCAAAGGAATTCAGAACGCGGTTTCCATTCCCGTTATGGCGAAGTGCCGCATCGGGCATATTGCGGAGGCGCAGATTTTGCAGGCGATCGAAATCGACTATATCGACGAGAGCGAAGTGCTCTCTCCCGCCGATGATGTGTATCACATCAACAAAAACAAGTTCGACGTTCCGTTCGTCTGCGGCGCGAAGGATCTGGGCGAGGCGCTCCGCCGCATTGCCGAGGGAGCGGCGATGATCCGCACCAAGGGCGAGCCGGGCACGGGCGACGTCGTGCAGGCGGTCCGCCACATGCGCATAATGCAGAGCGAGATCCGTAAAGTCGTTACCATGACGGAGGACGAGCTCTTCGAAGCAGCAAAGACGCTCCGTGTACCCTACGAGCTTGTAAAATTCGTGCACGAAAACGGCAATCTTCCCGTCGTCAATTTTGCGGCGGGCGGCGTGGCGACGCCCGCCGATGGCGCGCTGATGATGCAACTCGGCGCAGAGGGCGTTTTCGTCGGAAGCGGTATTTTTAAATCGGGCAATCCCGCAAAACGCGCCCGCGCGATCGTGCAGGCGGTTACCAATTTCGAGAACCCGAAGATTCTTGCCGAGCTATCGGAGGATCTCGGCGAAGCTATGGTGGGGATTAACGAGCAGGAGATTGCGCTTTTAATGGCGGAACGCGGGAAATAACTTCACGAATTTCTTTGTGAAAGAATTCCCTGCGGGGCAAATTGCGGGCAAAGAAATTCCGTGAGTGAAAGAACGTAAGACTTTGTAAAGCTCGTTCTCGTTGTGCGTAAATCGACAACAAGCCGCAAGTGTGCGGCAAATAGAGTGCGCTGCCGCAAAAGCGCGGTTTTGCTTCGCGCAATGATTTCAACGCGATCATGCTGCGCAATCCCCTCAGGGGCGTATTAAATATGAAACTTGGAATTTTTGCATTGCAAGGGGCGTTTCTGGAACACCGTCTTGCTTTTGAAAAACTCGGTGTTCGGACGGTGGAAATTCGCCGCCGCGCGCATTTTACGGACGGTCTGGACGGCATCGTCCTCCCCGGCGGGGAATCTACCGTTCAGGGCAAGCTTCTCCGCGAGGAGGGGCTTTTATATCCCGTCAAGGAGGCGATCGAAAGCGGACTTCCCGTGTTCGGCACCTGCGCGGGGCTGATTCTGCTCGCCGATCGGTTGAGCAACGACGGGAACGTTTATTTCGGAGTTCTGCGCGCCACGGTAAAGCGCAACGCCTACGGGCGGCAGCTCGGGTCGTTCCGTACCGATCTCACCGTTCGGGGGGTAGGCGAGTTTCCCGCCGTCTTTATTCGCGCGCCCTATATCGAAGAGACGGGCGCGGAAGTGCTCGCTTCGGTCGGGGGAAAAGCCGTCGCCGTGCGGCAGGATAAAATTCTCGCCACGGCGTTCCATCCGGAACTGACGGACGATTTGCGCGTGCATTCCTACTTTTGCGATATCGTGCGGGGGAAAGTTTGAACAAAATCAACTACGACGAAAAAATGCTGGCGGAATTTACCGCGGGAAAGGGCAAGCGGCTGTTGTTGCACAGCTGTTGCGCGCCCTGTTCTTCCTATTGCCTGCAAGAGACGGCAAAGGTGTTTTCCGTTACCGTGTTCTATTATAACCCGAATCTCGATTGTGCGGAAGAGTATGAAAAACGCAAAGCGGAACAAATTCGCTTTTTGCGCGAAACTTCTCTCGCGGATTTTCTGGATTGCGCATACGCGCCCGAGGACTTTGCGGCGATCGCCGAGGGTTACGAAACGGAACGGGAGGGCGGCGCGCGTTGCGCACGTTGTTTCCGGTTGCGGTTGGAGCACACGGCGCAGGCGGCGCAGGCAGGCGGATACGATTACTTCGGCACCACGCTCACCGTGTCGCCTCTGAAAAATGCGGAAAAGATCAACGAGATCGGGTATGCATTGCAGGAGGAGTACGGCGTGAAATACCTGCCTTCCGATTTTAAAAAACGGGGCGGAT
>JAETTR010000129.1 GCA_021768985.1 Bacillota bacterium | reverse complement strand
GCCGTATTTTCCGCAAAATCGTAGCGATAAAGGTTGGTCGCCATATCGCGGAAATACAGCTCGCCGTCTTTTGTGAACTGTATTTTGGAAATGTTTACGGGATATTGCCCGCTCGTATGCGTATATACCGTGTATTGCTCTTCGGTTCGGTCGTAAACGTAAAGCTTGTTTTCGTCCGCAACCGCGACGTAATCATCGCCGAACGCGGCGTAGGCGGGGTTGACGAGCGGAAGGTACTGTTCGTAGCTCGTCGGCAGAAAGAGCTCGGCGTTTTCTTCGTTCAACGCGGTATACGCCGGCGCGGCGGGCGTTTCTTCCGTCGTTTCCGTTTCGTCCGCGCACGCAAAAAGGGGTGCGCGGAACCCCGCCGTGCCCGTTATTCCGAATATGAGGAGGAGCGAGAGCCCCAATCCCGCAATCTTTCGTATGTTCATAAATCTATTATAGCACGCGCGCGCGAAAAAGACAATGATTTGAAGGGGAATTTTTTGCGCGCCCGCGCGGCGGAAGGGGAAGCGGCGGGATCGGACGAAAAAATTTTTTTTGAAAAAATTCGGCATATCGGCAGACGTTTGTCATGTTTCCGTGATATGATAATAGTACAAACAAACGTTTGTTTTTCCATGGACGGAATTTGGAAAACGGAGGGCTCGATATGAAAAACGATTACGTAAAGGTGTTGCTCTACGCTTATCCGAGTTTGCCGAGGATTGCCGAAGCGGTGGGAACGGGCGCGGAAAACAAAGCCTTTCTTTCCTTTCGGGCGTACGGTTCGGCATTCGGGATTGCGGAGCGGGTGGCGGAAGAAATTCTCGTGAAAAACAATCTGGAACGCGTCTATTGCGCGTTGCGCGAAGCGGTTTCGCGCTGTACCGATCAGGAGAAATTTTTGTTGGAATACAAGTATTTCCGGCGGAAACGGGAGCTGAAAGATTGCGGCGAAAGCGCGTTGTCCGAGCGCACTTATTACCGTCGTCAGCAACGGCTGTTGAAAAAGATTGCGGAACAGCTTGCGGCGCAGGACTGGACGGAAGAGAATTGCAAGGAGCTGTTCGACTCGTTTGCGCCCTTCCGCAAGCTGTATGCGGCGCTCTGCGCGGGACGGGAGCGGCAGCTCACCCTTGCGCGAAAACGGCGGGAAGTGCGTTTCAAGCGGGCGGGCGCACCGAAAGAGAACGGCGCTTAATCCTCTTCGCGGTTGGGCGCGGGCGGTTTTTTTCCTCGGATCACGAAAAAGGCGACGACCGCCGCCGCGCCGCACAGAACGCAGATAAGCGCGATCTGCATGCCGTTGACGCCCTTGTTTTCGGCGGCGGGCGGAGGATCGGTTTCCCCCGTCGCGGGTTTGACGTAGTCGGTGTTTAAGTCGTAGGTAACGGGCTCGACGGCAGGCACGTAATCGAATACGCCGTCGGCGTACACGTAATAATAGGGCGCGGTGCCGGAAGAAAAGGCGCCGTAAAAGCAGACCGTGCGCTCCATATTGTTGAACGAACCGTTGCCGACTCCCGCGCCGGTGTCGATGGTGTAGGTGAGGGTGATCCGCTTTTTCAGATAGGGGCGCGCGGGAACGAAGTCCACGTAGGTGAGCTGTTCGCGCAGGCAGTATCCGGTAATCGGCTTGTAGCCGTCGGAGGAGTCCTGATATTCCACGAAGGAAAAGATTTCTCCCTCGGAGATGACGCGCACATAATAGGTATAGGGCAGAAGGAACAGTCCCTTGCTCTCGTCGGCTTGTCCGTAGAACCAGACGTCGCGCGCGTCGGCAACGGCGTATTGTCCGTTCTCCGCGCTTGCGCGCACCCGTCCGGCGGGGATTTGCAGGAGTAAAAACAAAATCGCGAAAAGGGATAGGAAACGTTTCATACGCGAAATCATAGCGTAAATCTTCCCGAGTGAAAGGATTTATTTCATCGAAAATGAACGAAATAGTACGAAAAATACGGGCGATCGAGCGGGAACAGACCCGCAGAGCGCAGTCGGACAACCTCGCGCGGTACAATACGGGCAGGGTCAGACATAAAAAGCAGATCGCTTTTCACAAATGCAAGAAGCGCAACCGATGGGTGTTCGGCGGAAACCGCTCGGGCAAAACGGAGTGCGGCGCGGCGGAGGCGGTCTGGCTCGCCCGCGGCAATCATCCGTACCGCAAAAACCGCAAAAACGTGTTCGGGTGGGTGGTTTCGCTCACCGCGCAGGTTCAGCGCGACGTGGCGCAGAAAAAAATTCTGCACTATCTCCGCCCCGACTGGATCGTGGATATCGTCATGCAGAGCGGGCGGAAGGACAACCCGCAGACGGGCGTCGTCGATCAGATCGTGATCAGAAACGTGTTCGGCGGAACCTCGGTCATCGGATTTAAGAGTTGCGATCAGGGACGGGAACGGTTTCAGGGGAGTTCGCTCGACTTCGTGTGGTTCGACGAAGAGCCCCCGCGCGACGTGTACGAGGAATGCTGTATGCGCGTCGTCGACAAAGAGGGGGAGATCTTCGGCACCATGACGCCGTTGAAGGGGCTGACCTTCGTGTACGAGGAAATCTACATGAACAGGCGGCAGAATCCCGAAATCTGGTATGAGTTCATGGAGTGGGCGGACAATCCGTATCTGCCCAAAAAAGAGATCGCCATGCTCGAAAAGACGATGGAAGAAACGACTTTGCAATCCCGTCGGTACGGCAGATTTTCCTCCCGCGATGGGCTCGTGTATCCCGAGTTCGACGAGCGCGTGCACGTGATCGAACCCGTGGCTCGAGGGCGAGGACGGCAAAATTCTGAAGCAGATCGCGGGAAAACCCGTGTACACGGCGACCCTCGTGAAGTACGCCGAGCTGCTGTGTTACCGCCCGAACGGGCAGGCGATGCTCTCGGGCATCACCGAGGAATAACCGAAAAGGGAGGGAAGGAAGATGACGGTGAAAGAGGTGATCGCGCTCGCCGCCGAAAATCTCGGCAGAGAGGACTTGTCCGCGGCGGTAGCGTCCGCGGAGGGGGAACCGGAAGGCGAGCTCAAATCGTTGCTCCGTTGTTACAATTTAATCGAAAACGAGGTCGCGCTCGATTACTTCCCCCTGAAGCGGGAGGAGAGCTTTTCGCCGAAGAACGGCAGAATCGACTTTTCCGAGCTTTCGGCGGTGCCCGTGGATTTTTACTGCGTGCAGGACGAGTTGGGCGCGGACGTGCGGTTCGTGCTTCACCCCGCCTACCTTTCCCTCCCCGAAGGGACGGGAAAGGTGACGGTGAAATACGCGTGCGCGCCCGCGCCGAAAAAGCTGGACGGCGAGAGCGAGTTTTCGGGCAAGATCACCGCGCGCCTGCTCGCCTGCGGGGTGGCGTGCGAGTTTTGTCTGACCTGCGCCCGATACGCCGAGGCGGCGCTCTGGGAAAAACGCTTCCGTGACGCGCTCCGCGCCGCGGAGATCATCCGCCGGCGGTTGAAGGTGCGCGCAAGGAGATGGGCATGATCGAAAAGACCCTGTTGACGCCCGCCTTTACCAAGCGGTATTACCGCTTCCCCGCGAACGAATTCAAGCGGGGAAGCGTGCTCCGCTCCGTGCGGCTGAAGCATCTGAAACGGCGGGGAGATTCGTTCGTGTGCGCGGAGGACGTCGCGAAGGTGTACGAGATCGCCGCCGCGCCGACCAAGCTGTTCTGCACGCCTTCGAACAATTACGCTTTCCGCGGAAACCGCCTGTACTTCTTGGAAGAGGGGACGAGCAAAACCGGCTTCACTTCGCTGAACTGCATGGCGGAATACGCCGACGCGGACGGAACGGTCTTTGCCGCGGCGGTCGCGAACAGCCGCTGTTTTAAAATCGCGGGCACGACGGTCAAGACGCTTTCGACGACGGTCGGCGGAACCTGCGCCGCCTTTCATCACGAAAGGCTGTTTCTCGGCAACGGTACCCGATTGTATTATTCGGCGGCGCAGGGATTCGACAACATCGCCGTGCAGGATACGCAGGGTGCGGGCTATCTCGATCTTCCGCCCGACGGACTCGGAGAGATCGAAAAAATCGTGCCGTACCGCGGGAAGCTGTATCTGTTCCGCAGGTACGGAATCACCGCGTTTACGGGGTACGCCGATACGCTGAACTTCAAGCTTTCGAACGTGAATTGCGGGGGCGGAAAGATTCTCGGCGATTCGGTCGCCTGTTGCGGGGATAAAATTTATTTCTTTACCGAACGCGGGTTGTACGCTTTCGACGGCGCCGATTGCGCGCGGTTGCAGGACGCGGAGGACGAGGAAATCGATCTTACCGCGCCCGTGTGGGGCGGGAGCGAGGGGAACGACTATTTCGCCTCCGTTCTGGTCGGCGGCGCGCGCGGACTGTATTCGTACGATTCGGAATTTTCGCAGGGGCGTTTTATCAACGCGCCGAACGATCTGTTGGCTTCCTGCAACGAGGTCTATCTCTTAAACGGGGCGGACGTGTACAAGTTCAACGGGCAGGACGTGAAATACGGCGATGAATGCGCGGCGGAACTCGCGATCGAGCTTCCTTACGATCAGA
>JAETTR010000128.1 GCA_021768985.1 Bacillota bacterium | reverse complement strand
AAGCGGCTCGTGGGAAACCGCATTGCAAAGACGATCGACGTAGATTACGTTTTACAGGACACATCGATCCTGCCCGCGGGAAGGATCAAGCCCTTCGGCACGGGACACGCGATTTACTGCTGTAAAGACGCGATCCAAGAACCCTTTGCGATTATCAATGCGGACGACTATTACGGAAGCAACGCGTTCTTCGAAATACACGAGCATCTGACGAAGGCGAAGCGCGGCGAATACGCCATGACGGCGTACCTCTTGAAAAACACGTTGAGCAAAAACGGAACGGTCTCCCGCGGGATCTGCGAAACGGAAAACGGATTCCTGAAAAAAGTGACCGAGATGACGAAGATCGCCCCCGACGGCAGCGCGGAGCAGAACGGAAAAACGGTTCTCCTCTCTCCCGACGCGCCCGTTTCCATGAATTTATGGGGGCTCACGCCCGATATCTTCGACGTCCTTGAAGAAGAGTTCAAAAAGTTTCTTGCAACCGCCGATCTCGCAAAGGACGAATTTTTCATTCCGAACGTGATCTCCGCGGCGCTCGGCGAAGGAAAGGCGACCGTGCGCGTCTATCGGAACGCCGACAAATGGTACGGCATCACCTACCGCGAAGATTTGCAGGAAGTGAAAGACGCAATCGCGGAATATATTCAGAACGGATTATACGATTAAGTTCCCCCTATAAAACAGAGGCGCCGATCTTCGACGCCTCTGTTTTCTTTCGTAAAAAATCGGATTCCGTTATTTCAGGAATTTTCCGTACACTTCCGATACGGGAGTAAAGTACGCGAACGCGCCGGGATACTGCCGCACGATTCTCTGCAATTCGGCGATCTGACGCTTGCGGATAATGCACACCAGCATACTTTTCCCCTCCCGCGTGTACATCCCCTCGGCGTTGATTTTCGTCACGCCGTGGCGAAGCTTTTCCATAATCTCCTCGGCGAGCGCGTCCGGCTCGTCGGTAACGATTTCGAATTTATACGCGGTCTTGAAGCCCTGCACGATCACGTCGCACATCTTGCTCGTGACGAACAGACACACGCAAGCCAGAAGCACGGGATCGAGCTTTACGGTAAACGACGCGCCCTGGTTATACACAAAGAAGGATACGAAAACGACCGTTGCGTCCATTGCCGACGTGAGCATACTCACGCTCAGGTTGCGGTACTTCTTGTTGACAAGGGAGGCGAGCACGGTGGTTCCGCCCGATGTCCCGCACGCCTTTAACATGATGGCGAGCGCCACGCCCGAAACGATACCGCCTGCCACCGCCGCCATAAATCCGTTCGCGGGAACATACTGGATTTTCGCCGTCCAGGGCAAAATTTTAGGATCGAACAAAATCAATAAGCCCGACGAAAGCATCATAGAGGCGGTCGAAACGATCGCCTCGCGCTTTCCCAGACAGAAAAACGCGATAAAGAACAGCGGCACGTTGATAATCGATAAAAAGATACCCGAGTTCCAACCCGTCGCATATTCCAGAAGCACGGCGATGCCGCTCGTTCCACCCGGAGCGAAATGGTTGGGCGTGATAAACATAAAAATTCCGATTGCGCGAATAATACCCGAAAATAATACCGCGAGAATATCCGACACAATCAGCTTTCCGTTATTTTTCCAAAATTCCTTTGTTTTTTCCTTCATTTCCTCACTCACAAACCGCTCTTTTCTGACGTCTCACTTATCTTACCATAACTGTTTGCAAAACGCAAGAGGAATTTGGAAAAATCAAAAAGAAAATCTTTCCGCTTACCGTAGTTCCCAAAAGAAAACGATCGCATTAAAATCAGCGTAAAAATCCGCCGAGCAGGGTTTTAAAACTTATGCTTTGAAGCGAAATAATTTCTATTTGGTTTTCATTCCAAATATATTGATTTTTTCTTTGAATTATGCTATACTAACTATGCCAAACAAGTTATATGCCCTATTAAGGAGTACGGGATTTTTTATTTTATACGGAATAGGTTTATCCTTTTCTCATATCGTCCATATTTATGAATTTGGCAAAAATGCAAATTCCATTTATGTGGACGTTATTATCCGTACTGCATATAAACTTGTTTGGCGACAGTCGGAGTTTGCGTTTTTCGTGCGCTGGCTTTGGCTGGCGCACTTTTTTATATCATTTCAGTTACGGAGGTAAATTATGAAAAGGAAATTAGTCACCACTCTCTTGTCGCTCGCATGTGCGTTCGTCTGCGCGATCGGGCTGGTTGCCTGCGGCGACGTCGGAAACGAACATACGCACGACTACATACGCAGATTTGACGAATCGCAACACTGGCAAGAATGTACGAATGACGGCTGCAATGCAAAGACGAAAGACAGAACCCCTCATTCTTTCGGAATAAACAACCGTTGCACCGTATGCGGTTACGAAAAAGGAGCCGTAATCGTACCGGGCGAAGATAAACTTTCCGTTGCCGGCAATACTTACACCTTCTCGTCGGTCGAAGTCAAGGCAAACGGAGATAACGAACTTTATATAAAGGCTGCCGAATTTATGCAATCCGAAATTCAAGAAGGCATGATCGGCGCGACTATGACGTTTTCCGCCGACGGCAGTTGTTCTTCGACAAGCGGCGGCGATACGGTTTACGGAACGTACACCCAAAGAGGCGCGAAAATTACGACAACGATAGACAGCGTCACTTCGGAAATCAACGCGACGGAAACAAGTATTGTAATAACTGCTTTTGAACCCTACGAAAACGACAAAGAGGACAATCCGGGGCTGTTACCCTCTTTCCCTTCCACACCCGACGATAACGACAGCAATGATGAACAAAACCCCGTAAATCCCGACGACGAATACGAACCGCCTTTAACTGACGATCCCGAACAGTCCGAAACGGAAAGAAAATCCTGTTCTGCGACGGCTTTTTCCTCGAATGAGCAATTAGGGTTTACTATTACAATAACCTATGTGAAAAGCTCGGGCGGAAATAAACCCGTTAATCCGGGGGAATGCGCTTCCGGAAATCATTCATATAAATTTGTTTACGATAGCACACAGCATTGGCAAAAGTGTGAAAAGTGCGGGAATGAAACCGAACGCGCAAAACATAACTTTGATTACGGCGAATGCCAAGAATGCGGGTATGTGCAAACGGATTGCGTATTTCATAAACTGATAAGCATTGTATCGGAAATCCCCTCTACTTGTAAAACCGCAGGACGTTCCGCGCTCCATGTTTGTGCTGTATGTTGGAATTTGTTTACCGACGAAAAATGTACGGCAAGCGTCGGCAAGACAAGCGAGTATGAATTTAAGAACGGCAACGAAGCATATTTCATAAATTACTGCAAAACTTTACCCCTTGCCGAACACACTCCTGTAATAGACGAAGCAGTGGCAGCGACCTGCACGGAAAAAGGCAAAACCGAAGGAAGCCATTGTGAAGTTTGTAATACCGTGTTGAAAGCCCAGCAGGAAACGGATATTGTTGATCACATCTTTACGGATACAATCACGTTTGAAAGTCAGCCTGCAAATAATTCAATTATATGCTCAATGTGCGGCAGAACAAAAACAGACGGTATTTCTTACAGGTTTCAGCTAAACGAAGACGGTACCGATTATACTTTGAAAAAAGTCGGCACCCTGAAAGATGTAAGCAGTCTGGAAGTTCCATTCAAGCATAACGGAAAACCCGTAACGGGTATCGGAGAGCTTGCGTTCCGTAACTGTAGCGATCTTACAAGCATAACCATACCGGACAGTATAACAAGCATCGGAGGATTTGCCTTTAGCGATTGCACCTCTCTTACAAGCATAAGAATCCCGAGCAGTTTGACAACAATCGGATACAGCGCATTCTATAATTGCAGAGCGCTTACCGTATACTGCGAAGTTGAAAGTAAACCAGGCGGTTGGGATAACGATTGGGGAAGAAAATATTATAGAGGTTACCATTCTGTAGTATGGAACTGCAATCATAACGATAAGGATGATAACGGATACGAATATGCAATCATAAACGGAATACGTTATTCCCTTAAAAATAACGATGCTACGATAATAGAACAACCGAGTAATATCACTACGGTAAATATCCCCGCTACTGTAAGTTATAAAAGCGTATCTTATGATATAAAAAATATCACCAGTTCCGCGTTCAGCGGTTGCAGTTCGATTACAAGCATAACCGTAGCAAGCGATAATACAACGTATCATAGTAACGGCAACTGCTTGATAGAAACTGCAAGCAAAAGATTAATTTTGGGTTGCAAAAATAGCGTAATCCCTTCCGATGGCAGCGTTACATGCATTGGAGATTCAGCATTCTACGGTTGCAGTTCGCTTACGAGCATAAGCATACCGGACAACGTGACAAGTATTGGAGATACCGCGTTCTATGATTGCAATGGACTAACGAGCATAACGCTACCCGACAGCATGACAAGCATCGGGGATCAGGCATTCTCCGGCTGCAGTTCGCTTACGAGCATAACAATACCAGACGGCGTACCGAGTATCGGGCAATATACGTTCAGCAATTGTAGCGGATTAACAAAC
>JAETTR010000127.1 GCA_021768985.1 Bacillota bacterium | reverse complement strand
TGCAAAGCTGTCATATCCTTGTGGAATAACCGATTTAAAAAGAGCCCTTTGCGCTTTCTGCGCAAAGGGCTTTTCTTTTACTTTTTGAAAGTAGCTTCCAGCTCCTTCGTGCATTTCTGGAGCTGCGCTCTCTTTACGTCGATTTCCGCGGTGAACGTTCTGAAATACTGAACGTCGATTTCGTTGGGTTCTACCCGACTGATCAGCGATTCCAACAGAGCCGCCTGCGAACGCGAACGCTTGATTTCCAGAAGTTTGATTTCTTCTTCGAGCATATGAATCTCTTTTGCCAGCTTATTCCTCTCAAACATAATTCCTTATCTCCTTTTTTTATTCTTCAACGTTCGGCGTTTCTTCCGTAACGTCGGGATTCCGTTCGGGTTCCTCTGCGGCGGGTTCCGCCTGTTCCGCGGAGGATTGCTTCGCAACCTTCTTGCGCATGGCTTCCGCTTTCTGCTGAATCTTATCTGCGCGCCTGCCGAGGCGTTCGGACTTCTTCGATGTAACCTGCGCCATTTCGTCGAGCGCCGCCGCCTGTTCTTCAAGCGGCAGTTCCGCGATCTCTTTCATTTTCAGTTTGCGCTGTTCGCGAAGCTCTTTCATGCGGATCTTGTGCGCCGTCTGCTTCGCGTCCTCGTTCAGCTTGTTCGCGCGGACGGCGGCGATCGTCGCGTCCACGGTCGCTTTCGTACGCATTGCAACGATCACCTTGCCCGTGAGCAATTGCAGAACGCCCTTCTGATGCAGGATGAAGAACACAAGCGCGATTACGCCGACGACCCCGACGACAATGAGCAGAATCGCCCACCAGGGCAGCCCCGCCTTTTCGAATACACGGAAGGTGAACGTGTCGGTCAGTTCGGAGAAATCGTCCGTGCCCGCAACGGTGGCTTTGAGTTCGTAAACCCCCACTTTCGCGGTCTTTAAACGGTCGATTCCCTCTTTGGAATCGTATACAATGTCGCCGCTGCCCGCCGCCGTGATGACGATGCGCAGATCGCCCGCAAAGTGCGAAACCGCATTAATCGGGTTCTCTTCCGCATTATATTTGCCTTGCACCCAGGTGACGACGGAGGGCGCTTTTTCCCAATAATTCTCCCCGCGGTTGACACTGAATTTCAAAGGCGCAGGTTTCAGTTCGGAATAGGAATCCGTCTCCGCGACCTTCGCGGTCAGGTAATAGGAGCCCGCGCGCAGTCTGGCGAGTTCCGCCGCAACCTCTTCCGAAACGACTCCGTTCGCGGCGGTAAACTCCTTCAAGCCGTCGACGGGGCTTTCTCCCTTTTCGTCGTATGTAACCGTAAATTTGACGGGGTTGTTCGCGTCGGCAATCGTCGCCTGCGCGAGAATGCGGTTCACGTCCGCGTCGTACCCGCCGTACCGCCACTGCATGACGTTGGGGGTGACCGCCCAGGTATTCGTGCCCTTGGTGATCGTAATATCCAGCGTTTTAACGAGTTCGTTCCAATTGTAGGAATGGGTGGCGGAATCGCCGTCGCGGTACCCCTTCGCCGTCGCAATGAGCGTGTAATTCCCGACGGGCGCGGTGCCGAACTCGGCAAGTCCGAACGATTTCGTTTCGTCCGCCTTATCGACGAGGCGGAAGGAAATGAAGTCCGCTTCGCCGTCTTTCACGTACAGCGTGCTCCATACGGGGGCGTTGGTTTTGTCGCTGTAACTGCCGTAAGCCCACTGCGCGATGGAGAGCTGCGCGGTCTCGGCGTTGTCCGCCCGCACGATCGAGAACGGAACGGCAAACGTGCGCACCGACTGTTCCGACACCGAACCACCGTGAATCCAACGGTAATGCTCGCTGTTCAGCGTGAGCTCGATTTCGTAGTCGTTGCAACCGATCTGACTGACGTTTGCCGCCGTGTACAGTTCGTTCGCGGGCACGACGGGCGACTGCGGCGTGTTGTTGAACACCAACGGCGCAAGCGTGGGAACCTCCACCACGCCGTAGACGTTTACCGTAAAGGTATAGCCGCGGCGGGCGGTATCGTCCGAAGTATCGACGAGGGATTGATAGTTCTTTGCTTCGAGCTGATAATAGACGGTGTATTCGCCCGGATTGAGGGGCTTTAACAAATTCCCGTCGCTTGCGAGCTCGGCAACGCTGTAATAGCGGTTGCTCGCCATGCCCTCGATGTTGTATTTCAGTTCGAACCGCTGACTGTAATACTCCGCGTATTCGGGCAAATCCCAAACGTTATTCGTAATCGTGCCGTCATCCTTTAAATCGGGATTCAAAGTTCCCGTAACCCAAACGGACGAAATATCGGAATATTCGTAAAGCTGTACGGTATTCGCCTGATAACGGTTTTCCCGATCCGTCAGAATTCTTCCGACGGCAGTCGCCCATTCGGTGTTGAAGGTAGCCGGTCTGACGCGGAATTCGAAGGTTTCGGTATATTGCGCGCAATCGTCCACCGCGGGTACGGTGATTTCCAATCTGTAGCTCCCCGCGGGCATCTTTCTGTTGAAATAGTTTTTAAATTGGTTATAAGGAACTTCCGAATTGTTGCCGACAATCGTTCCGCCGTCTTTAATCAGTTGGAAGGTAATATCCGCTTCATTGCCCTTTTCGGTTTGGGGGGCGTTCGGAATATCCGCTCTCGAATCCATATACTGCCAATCCGAAACGCTGAACAACCGATTATATTCGGAACCTCCCCCTTGATAAAACGCGTACAACTTGTTTCCCGTATTGACGATATACCAGACTTTCGTAACCGTTACGGTATCTCCGTTTTTCGTCACCGTAACGCCGCGCGCTCTGCTTTCCGCACCGCTTACTTCGGGGAACTGGTAGTTCGCATTCCGAATGGTTAACGTGGCGACCGTCGTATTTTTCCCTTCGTCCGTTGCGCGATTGTTCGAATAATTCACCTCGAACATATCGCTTTGCGCGATCTGCGCGGTTATGGGTTCGCCCGTATAGCGGGCAACCGAGTTCGTAACGTTCAGCGTGGAATCGTACTGATAATCGCTTCCGTTCATGCGGGGATTGGTACTGTAAACCAACTCTTCGTTGTCGCCTACGGTCTTTCTGTACACGTATAACTCGTCGCTGCTCATAACGCTGCTCGAAGTCTGCCAATCCAGCGTTACGGGATCGATCGTCTGCTTGTTTACGATTACGGTGACGCGGTAAACGTTCGTCCACTTTCCGAGCGCTTCGCCTGCAAGGCTGATTTCGATTGCATATTCGCCCGCATTTACGGCTTTTCCGTTGATTAAGCCGTTTCCCGTCAGCTTGGCGGAATAGACGCTCTCGAGCTCGCCCTCTAAAAAGTTCTCAAAAGAATTCTCTTGTCCTTCCGCGAACGTTACGGTTCTCGTTCTGACAATGGGCGCGGCGGTGTAACGGGCATACAGCTCGATCGTATCGCTTTCGATCGTTTCGGCGGCGAGCAACGCCGTCATCTGCGCGGCGTCGACTTTGTCCTCAGCAAACCACCCTTCGCTTTCCGTATACCAGACCGACTTCGAGTAACCCTCCTGCGTTGCAAACAAATCGTTCGCATCGGTTGCGGAGGACAAGCCCCAGCTTTTGTCGGCGGCTTCCACAAAGTTAAACGCGCGACCCGCAAGGCGGTACGCCGTACCGATTTTTTGCGGTTCCGTCGCTCTTCCCACCTCGTTGTAGGAAACGGTTACGAGATAGGTCATCTGATCCGCGTTTCCCGCCGCGTCCGTTTTCGCCGCGGCGCAAGCGGCGGAGCTCTCATAAATAATCGTCGTATTCGCGCCGAAGAAGGTGCTGTCGTTGTCGATTTTGCTGAACGAAACAGTCTTAAAATACGCGGTGGAAAGGTTTGCGCACCCGTCGAACGCCTGCGAATAGAGCGTGATCGAGCGCGGACGGAAATCCGCCACCGCAAGCGCGTTGCAACCGCGGAACGCGGCGCGCCGGACTTCGAGCTTCTCCGCGCCTGCCGCAAATCCGATCTGCGTCAGCCGCGCGCAATTATAAAAAGCCTCGATACCGATCGTGGTCAGCGTTGCGGGAAATTCGATCGGACCCGCAAGCGCGATACAACCGCTGAACGCGGAAGCGTCGATCGTTTTCAGCGAGGTAAAATCGTTGAAATTCAAATCGGTCAGCCTTTCACAGCCCTGAAAAGCGGAAGCATTCAGCGCGGTTACCGTTGCGGGAAGTTTGACCGTTCTCAGATTTTCGCAACCGAAGAAAGCGAAATTACCGACCGCGGAAATATTTGCACCCGCCGCCGAAGTCACGCGCGTAAGCGCTTTATCGTTCCAGAACGCATATTGGCGAATATCGTAATTACCAGCAGGGAGCTCGATTTGCGCAGCTTCTCCGAATCTGCCGACGAGATAGTCTTTCTCTTCCCCCTCCGTACGCGTATCGGTACAGAAGATGAAACCGGAGTGCGTCGTCGTATCGAGCCTGGACCCGCCTTCCGCCGTATAAATATTCAGCGCGGAATAAGCGATCGCGCCGTTATCGGTGGAAGTCGTTCCACCCAACACAATATTCGATTTGTTGTAAATTTCAACA
>JAETTR010000126.1 GCA_021768985.1 Bacillota bacterium | reverse complement strand
AGAGCTTCTGGACGTGATCGACGTAACCAAGACCTGCTTTAACGTCATCAGCAAATCGGGCGCGACGAGCGAAACGATGACCCAATATCTGATTATTTCCGACCTGCTTAAAAAGGCGGGCGCGGATATCAAGGAACACGTGATCTTTACGACGGACGCGGCGCGCGGAAATCTCGTGAAGATTTCGAACGAGCTCGGCGGCGTGAAGTCGTACGTCCTGCCCGACGGCGTGGGCGGACGGTTCTCCGAGCTCTGCCCCGTGGGCTTGCTTCCCGCGGCGGTGCTCGGGATCGACATCGAAGCCCTGCTTGCAGGCGCGGCGTATATGGACGGACTCTGCACCTCGAACGATATCAAAAAGAACCCCGCGCTCCTCTGCGCGACCTTGCAGGATATCGCCATGGCGGACGGCAAGAACATCGGCGTGCTCATTCCCTATTCCGACAATCTCCGCTTCGTTTCCGATTGGTACGCCCAGCTCTGGGCGGAATCGCTCGGCAAGAACGAAACGCTCGACGGCAAGCCCTGCAACGTAGGGCAGACCCCCGTAAAGGCGCTCGGCGTGACCGACCCGCACTCGCAGGTTCAGCTGTACACCGAAGGTCCCTTCGATAAGGTCGTGACCTTCCTCTCCGTGGGCAGCTATAAGGAGAAATTCCCCATTCCCCACGGTTGCGAGGATATCCCCGACGTCTCCTTCCTCGGCGGACACACCATGGAAGAGCTCATTCAGGCGGAGAACAAGGCGACCGCTTACGCGCTGACCAAGGCGGGCAGATTGAATTATACGATCACCCTGCCCGAAGTAAACGCGTTCACGCTCGGTCAGCTCCTCTTCCTCTTCGAAATGCAGACGGCTTACGCGGGCGCAATGCTCAACGTGAACACGTTCAACCAACCCGGCGTGGAAGCGGGCAAAAAGGCGACCTTCGCCCTGCTCGGCAAACCCGGCTATGCGGAACAAAAGAAAGAGCTCGACGCGGCGGCAAGCGATCCCGATTATATTGTTTAAGAAAACGAACGCACGGCGCGCAGACGATTCGTCTGCGCGCCGTTTTTGATTGATAAAATCATGTTTTCCCGCCCGTTAAATTTCGTCCTTCAAACCCAAGAGATAATCGGAAGAAACATTAAAAAATTCCGCTAATCTGACAAGATAAGAAATCTTCGGTTCGTTTACGCAATTCTCCCAATTCGAAATTGCGCCGTCGGTCGTTTGAATCTGCGCCGCCAGCTGTTTCATGGAAAGATTTTTTCCAAGCGCAATTCCCGTAAACGTTGTGCAAATACAGTCATGTTTTTACCTCAAAAAAACGGAAAAGACCTTTCTTGCGGGAAAGGTCTTGCTGTTACGATTCTTTAAAAAATTCGTCGTAAACGGCGTTCAGGGTGCGCTCGTAGTTCTCGTTGTCAACCCCGACGATAATGTTCAGCTCCGAAGAGCCCTGATCGATCATACGCACGTTTACGCCCGCATTGGCAATCGCCTGAAACAGCCTTGCCGAAGTACCCACGTTCCGGCTCATGCCGTGACCCACGACGGCGATCAACGCGATATCGTCGTACGTGCGCAGGTTGTCGGGATGAACCGCTTCGCGGATCTCCTCGCACACCGCTTCGAGCACGCCGTGCTTTAACTGTTCGCTGTCGATCACGAAAGACATGGTGTCGATCCCCGAAGGCATATGCTCGAAGGAAATTTCGTGTTTCAACAAGACCGAAAGCACCTTATGCGTAAAACCGATTTCTGCGTTCATCAGCGATTTTTCGATAAACACGACGGTGAAATTCTTCTTTCCCGCAATGCCCGTCACCGTTCTGCCGCTGTAACGATATTTCGAAGTGGGCAGAATGTCGGTGCCCTCGTCCTCGGGGCGGAAGGTGTTTTTGATCCGAATGGGAATATCCGCCTCGCGCACGGGGAAAATGGATTCGCTGTGCAGGACGTTCGCACCCATATACGAGAGCTCGCGCAGCTCTTTATACGACAGCGCGCGGATCTGTTCGGGATTGGGCACGATTCTGGGATCGCAGGCGAGAAACCCGCTTACGTCCGTCCAGTTCTCGTAGAGCGACGCACCCGCCGCCCGCGCCACGATCGCGCCCGAAATATCGCTCCCGCCGCGGGAGAACGTTTTTACTTTCCCGAAGGCGTCCTCGCCGTAAAAGCCGGAAACGACCGCCCGCTTCTTACCTTTGAGCGCCGCCTTCAAAAGGGTATCGGTCAGCGCGCCGTCGAACCTGCCCGCCTCGTCGAACTTGACGACCTCGCGCGCATCGATAAACGGCACGTTCAGAAGCGCCGCCGTCAGCCGCGCCGATAGATACTCCCCGCGCGAAGCGGTAAAGTCCTCGCTCTTTTCCTTTAAAATCTCCGCTTCGGTATCCGAAAGCAGTTTCTCGATTTCGTAATTCAGCCCGAGCTCCGCGGTGATGCCGCGGAACCGCTCCTTGACCTTCAAAAAGGCTTCGCCCGTTTCGCCGCTTTCCGCAACGTTGCGGTACGTTTCGTACAACAAATCGGTAATCTTGGTATCCCCGCCGAACCGCTTGCCGGGCGCGGACACCACCACATAGCGGCGGCTGTCGTCCGCGGCGACGATATCCGCCACGCGGCGCATATTCGTTCCGTCCGCCATCGAAGTTCCGCCGAATTTACATACTTTAATCATAACTGATCTCCCTCGCCTCGGTGTAGTACCGCTTTTCCGTATCCTCGCCCACGGAAAAGGTCTTTTTCGGGAAATTCCCGCCCCCTTTCAGCCGTTCGAAAAATCCGTCCTTTTCGATCGGTTTCAGGGCGATCCCCACGCAATCCTCCGCCTTGGCGAAAGCGATCAGATTTTCCTCACCGTGAATATAGTCGATTTTCCCGCCGTTCGCGCGCACGAACTCTTCCGCGAGCGCGTCCGTCTTTTCCACGGCGGAAGCGTCGGCGGGGAGCGCGGGATAGAGCACGTTGCCCGCGCGGCGGCACTTTACCGATTTTCCGAACCAGTCGCAAAACGCCTCCGCGTCCACTTCCTTGACCAGCCGATGAATGGGGTGAAACTCGACCGCGTCGTCATACAGGTTCACGAGCTCCACGAGGGTGCAACGCGCGGGGTGACTGATTTTCTCCTCCTCGGACAAATCCTTTTTCACCTCTTCCCAATACGCCTTTGCCGCCGCCACCGAATGGTTGCCGTCGGCGACCGCAAAGCTCGGATCGTCTTTCCCGTACATGGCTTTCACCGCCTCTTCCGCCATGAATTCGGGAATAAAATACCCCTTTAAATGCCCGCCGCCTTCCATCAAATCGAAGTCGTACAGCACCTCGGGATCCTCGGCAAGAAGCTTGCGCAAAATCTTGTTCTTTTTGTCTTTATAAAAGAGCATGGCGTGCGGGAATTCGAGGGGCGCGCCCCGCCGGACCGCAACGCGCGCGGGCAGACGGGAGGGCACGACCGCCTCGGAAGAGCGGATCGGCGAAACCTCTCCTTTGCCCGAAGTATACGCTTCGAGATCGATCGCCGCAACGAGCCCCCGCCGTACGCCCGAATTCGTCGTGCGCTCGCAGAGCACGCAACCGCGGTTGAGCTTGGTGATCTGTTCCTTTTCGAGCGCAGCGTACATGTTCTCGTGAATTTCACGAATGCGCGCTTCATCGTCCTCGCCGAGGAACGCCTCGGGAAGAATCATGTTCAGCGTGGAAGGCGCGTCGCCCACGATCTTTTCGACGCGTTTCCAATACTCCCGATCGGAAGTAAACTGATCGCACGCGATCACCGACCATTTTTCGAATCCGCCCTCGGGGAGCAGAATCCTCGGAATTCGGATACAGCTTCTCATACGGCGTGAATGATGATCGCGACGACGAACGCAAGCACGGCGGCGAGCAGTTTTAAGGGAATGTGTTCCGTAAACGCCTTCTTCATAAACTCTTTGAATCTCATGCTCTTCTGCCCTCCGAATTAAATTCCTTCCAGTAATACTCGCGCAGGAAACGCTTCAAGCTCTCCGAATCGATGTACCGCGTAATTTCGCCCCGTTTCACGACGGATACGATTCCCGTTTCCTCCGATACGATGATCGTGGATACGTCGGCGACCTCGGTAATGCCGATGCCCGCGCGGTGACGGGTGCCGTAATCTTTGGGGAACTCCCTCTGCGACAGAGGCAGGAAGCAACCCGCCGCCTGAATTTTATCGCCGTAGATGATCATGGCGCCGTCGTGCAAGGGCGCCTTGTTCACGAAGATTCCCTCGATCAGCTGGCTGGAAATCTGCGCGTTCAGCATCACGCCGCTCTCCACCACGTCTTTGGGAACGTTGCCGTTGGAGAGCACGATCAGCGCGCCCGTATTGCTCTTGGAGAGCCCCTGAACCGCCTTGACGATGCCCGAGATATATACCTCCGCCCGCGCCGTCACCGCCGAAGTCTTGGCGGCGTTGTCCGTCGCGGTTACCGTACTGCGCTTTTTGGTATTCCAGATGCCGCGCTTGATCTCCACGCTGAACAGCAACAGGAAAAACACCGAAAGCAACATCAGGAACACGTAATACGCGGTCACGGTAAAATGCGTGGAGAAG
>JAETTR010000125.1 GCA_021768985.1 Bacillota bacterium | reverse complement strand
TGCCGTGCTCGTGGATATTTTGCAGTTCGTGTTATAGAAAAGTATAAGGAAAGCCGCCCGACGCGTTTTGCGTCGGGCGGCGTTAGATTTTATTTCCGTTACTCTTCGGGTTTTGCTTCTTCCGCGGCTTCCTTCTCTTTGGGGTGGAAGCGGCGCGCCTGTTTGACGAGCGTGGGCGAGCTGAACACGAGCACGCCGACGGCGATTACGATGACGATGTCCACGAACACGAAGGAGTTATAGCCCATGCTGTAAACCCAGACGTTGTCGAGCGTGGAGTATTCGGAGAAAGCGAATACGCCCGAGAGCACATGCGACAAGAACCGCAGAACGCTTCCTACGATCCCGCCGAGCGCGAACTGCACCTGCGGAAGCTTGTCCAGCTTCTTCACGTGCGCGAATATTCCCGCGAGCCCGATCCCCGCAAACGCGATGGGGTAGTCGAGCAGGAATTGCGCGGGGTGGATCAGCCACGGGTCCTGAATCGCTTGCAGAACGCCGTAGATCAGACCCGCGAACACGCCCTTTTTCGTGCCGAACATGTAGGCGTAGAGCATGAGCGGCAACAGGGAAGCCGCCGTCACCGACCCGCCCTGCGGCATCTTCCACAGGCGGAGATAGGAGAGGGCGAAGCTCATGGCAATGCACACCGCCGCGTAGGAAACGGATTTGGAATCGAACCCCTTCTTGTCCTTTCTGCCGAAGAAGAAGGCGCAGAACGCGATCACGGCGATCAGCGCCGCCGCGCAGAGATAGAGCGCTACGTTCTCGGAAATCGTGATCGTCGCGCCGTTGTTGTCCTCCGCGCTGCCGTTGGCGAGATAGACGCCGAGGCAGACGAGCAGTGCGACGAGCGCCGCGCCCATTGCGGAGAAGGCGGAAATCTGCGTAATTTTCCGCGCCTTGGGGGAGCAGAACGTGGCAGCGTAGATCGCCGCCGCGCCGAGCACGATCGCCGCGCCGAGCACGACGGAAGGGTACAGCACCAGATCGAACACCGCGCCGCTCTCCTGCATGTCGAAGAATTCGAGGGAGAGCATGGCGATGATCACGGCGACCGAGAACCCGACGGCGAGGGAGATCGCGACGGTTGCGTACGCTTTTAACGCTTCCGGTTTTTTCAGCCGCAGGAACACGGCGACCGCGATCAGAACGACCGCCAGCGCGATCGCCACCCAGAGGAACACGCCCGCGAGCGCGTCTTTTGCGAACGACGTCCAGATATCCGGATAGTCGTAATGTTTGCCGGTTTCGTCTTTGAAGTAATCGTTGTACGAAACGAGCAGGGAGTTGAGAACCATAAAAAACCTCCGTAAAAGATATTCTGAATAACCGTCTACGAAGCCTGTAAAAAAAGCCCGCGCGAATGCGCGGGCGTAATTTCCTTCGAAAATCTCGTTCTTTCGTTCAAGTATGACCTTGTCCGATTCAAATGGTATCATCTCAGCCTTTCGGCACCCACGACGGAATATTCAATTATGATAAAATTATATTCGTTTCCGGTGCAAAAGTCAATTGTTTTTTCGGAAAATTTGTTGTATAATACCATTGCAGTATCCTTACGACCCATTCGTTTCGCGTCTTCCCGTCCGGAAGCGGGAAGGCGTGGAACGAATGACGTTTTGATTCGATCCGCCGAGAGGAAAGAGAGTATGTATAAATTTTACGCCTATACCGACAGAATGAAGTTTATCAAGCGCTGGCAGCTGATGCGTTCCACGCGCGAAGAGAATATCATGGAGCATTCGCAGTCGGTCGCCATGCTCGCGCACGCGCTCGTCTGCATCGAAAACGGCGTGTTCGGCGGCAACGTAAACGCCGAAAAGGCGGTGCTCTACGCCGTCTATCACGAGGTGAGCGAAGTGATGACGGGAGATCTTCCCACGCCCGTAAAATATTTCAACCAGTCCATTCACGGCGAGTACGCCAAGCTCGAATCGCTCGCCGTCGAAAAAATCGCGGACACCCTCCCCGCGGAGATGAAGGAGGGGATTTATCCCTACCTGCAAGCGGACAAGAGCTCGCAGGAGTACAAATTCGTCAAGGCGGCGGATAAGCTCTCCGCTTATATCAAGTGCCTCGAAGAATTGCGTTCGGGCAACAACGAATTCGTGCAGGCGGAAAAGACGCTCGGCGCGGCGCTCGCGGGTATGAAAATGCGCGCCGTCGATTACTTTGTCGAACAGTTCATTCCCGCGTTTTCGCTTACGCTCGACGAGCTCGAAGGATTGTAAATCGGAGCGCATTATGCTGAAAAGTTATCGGCACACCAAAATCGCGTGCTATTTCGGTTACGTCACGCAGGCGATCGTGGGTAATCTCGTGCCGCTGTTGTTTTTGATTTTCCAGAGCGAATTCGGCGTTTCGCTCGCGCAGGTCACCGTGCTCGTCACGGTGAATTTTTCCGTTCAGCTGCTGATCGACCTGCTGTTCTCCAAGCTCGCCGACAAGATCGGCTACCGCGTTTGTCTGGTCGGGGCGCACGTGTTCGCCGCCGTCGGGCTCGCGGGGCTCGCCTTTTTCCCCGCAATCCTTCCCGACCGTTTTGCGGGGCTGATCACTGCCGTGTGTTGCTACGCGGTGGGCGGCGGACTGATCGAAGTGCTCGTCAGTCCTACGGTGGAAGCCTGCCCTACGAAGAACAAGGCGGCGGAAATGAGCCTGTTGCATTCCTTTTACTGTTGGGGTTCGGCGGCGGTCGTCCTGCTCTCCACGGGCTTTTTCTTCGCGTTCGGGCAGTCGAATTGGCGGATCCTCGTCATCATATGGGCGTGCGTTCCCATGTTGAACGCCGCATATTTCGCGTTCGTGCCCATTGCGCGGCTGAACGAGGCGGGGGAAAGCCTTCCCATCGGGAAGCTCGTGCGCGAAAGAAAATTCTGGCTCTTTCTCGTGCTGATCGCGCTTGCGGGCGCGGCGGAGGTCTCCATGAGTCAGTGGGCTTCCGCGCTCGCCGAGCGCGGTCTGGGCGTGAGCAAGGCGATCGGCGACCTGACGGGACCCTTCCTGTTCGCCGTGTTTATGGGGCTCGCGCGGGTGCTGTATGCCAGATTCGGCAAAAAATTACGGCTGTGCCTGATTCTGTCGGGCGCGCTCTGCATCGCGTGCTATCTCGTCGTATGGCTCGTGCCCGTGCCGGCGATCGCGCTCGCGGGGTGCGCGCTGTGCGGGTTTTCGGTGGGTACGCTCTGGCCGGGAATTTTCAGCCTTTCCGCCGAGGAAATGCCGCGCGGCGGTACCGCTCTGTTCGCGCTGTTGGCGTTGGGCGGGGATCTGGGCTGTACCCTCGGTCCCACGCTCGTGGGATTGTGCGCGGGCGCGTTCGGCGACGATCTGCGCGCGGGATTGGCGTTCGCGCTTGCCTTTCCCGTTCTCTTCGTGTTGCTCATGCTCGCGTTCGGAAGAGAAAAAAAGAATCGGTAAATATACTCTGCGTATTGCAAAAGAGAGCCGCATTCGGCTCTTTTTTCTTATACAAAAGCACGAAAATCCGAGTAGATTTTGCCGATCGCACGGATTACGGCGAGAACGAATCCGATTCGCGCGCGATATACTCCGCGCACAATTCCGCGATTTTCTCGACGTCGGCGCAGGCTTCTTGGAATCTTTGCGGAGAAAGATCGTATTCCGCTCTTTTCTTCTGCCATTTTTCACAAAAATCCGAGTATTTTACGAGTTTTTCGCAGGAAAGACAATAGTGTTTGTTTTCCCGTTCGAACAGGAAATCGCGGTAATTGCGAAAGAGGGGTTTGCAGAGGGCGCAGGTTTTACAAAGTTTCTGTTTCATTTTTTTCACGGCGGTTTTCTTCGAGTACGCAACGGACGTGGGTGAGTTCCGTAAGCAGGTCGTTCAGACAATACAGGGCGAATTGTTCGTTTCGTCTGTTCGTCGGCTTGGGCGCGAACTTATCGCAGGAATTTTTTGCGAACGCGACCTTGAATTTTTTGTTGCACCAACCGAATTGCGTTTTCCGAAAATTTTTTACGCCCTTGGTGAAGTAGCAATCGAAGTGCTTGCAGTTACAGCATAAATCGTTTTCCATAAGTTCTCCTTTGTGTCCTATTGGGTCACATTAGCATTATATGACCTAACGGGTAATTTGTCAAACAAATTTTGACCTATAAGGTAAAATATATAACGGAGGAGCAAATTATGATAACACTGGAACAAATCAAAGAAAGGCTGGCGGAAGCTATTAAACAAAGCGGAATGACTCAAACCGCGATTGCAAAACAGCTGAATATTCAACCGACACAAATTTGCAGTTATATAAAAGGACGAAAAATGCCTGCGTTGGATACGCTTGCAAATCTTTGTAAAGTTTTAGATTTGGATGCAAATTACATACTTTGTCAGTAATACTTGCCCTCCCCATTTTTAAGGGGGAGGGGTAGGGGTGAGGGTTATAACCCTCATCACCGCCTTCGGCGGAGCTTCCCCCTTACAAAGGGGGAAGCCAAGAAAAGAATGCGTGTTGCAAAGGGGGGAAGCCCAAAAAAGAAAGAGCGCTACACAGGGGGAAGCCAAAAAAAGCGTTCTTCAATTTTATGCAATCTACACAAACCCGCCGTTTTTATCCCCTTCCTATTTGTGCAAGTTATAC
>JAETTR010000124.1 GCA_021768985.1 Bacillota bacterium | reverse complement strand
AACGAGCAAACAGACAGGATAAGTCCGAACGCCGACGCGATATTAAATTGCTGATTTTTAATGACGTTTCGATACATCCAATAGTCAATCGTATCCGTTCCGTACGTGTTATCGCCGTAAAAGAGCAGAATCGGTCCCGTTGCGCCGAATACGTTGATACAAGAAAGCAACATCACCGTTCCGAATGTAGGCGCTATCATAGGCAATACGATTTGGAACATTTCGCGCAGCGGCTTCACGCCGTCGAGCTTTCCATATTCGATCACGGATTCGGGAATACGGTTCATTGCACCCGAAAAAAGAATGATGTTCATCCCCAAACTCGTCCACAAGACAAATACAACGATGCACCCGGTATTGAATCGCTCATCATACAAAAACGCAGGCGCCCGATGCGAAAACAAATTTTGCCATAACACGTCAATCGGTCCGTTCGCCGTGAGCAAATTTTTATAGATCATCACCAAGACCACGCCGGATACAATCATCGGTATTACGAAAATAAATCGGAAAAACCGCCAACAAGCAATTTTCTTGTAAATGAAATATGCCAATAAAAAGCTCAGCAAATTACACACAAGCCCTAATACGAAATAAATCATCGTATTCCCCAAACACATCAAGATATCGGACTGTGCTCCCATGGAAATATTGTTGAAAAAATATTCAAAGTTTGTAAGCGACCACGCATCCGTTCTTTGGTCTTTAAACGCCAACAAAAACGAATCAAAATTTACATACACATAAAAAACCGCAAAATGTACGATTGCCACCGCAAGCATCGCATATACGAATATATGCTTTTTAATTGCTCGTTTCGTTTTTGGCGAAATTGTCTTTTTCTCTTTTTCCCTTACCATATTTAAACGATTACCTCCCGTATCCTTTCATTTTTATTCACGTTTTATTCAACCGACAAATCACTTCTTATTTCATACAATTATCGCATTACACGCTCCATCCCCACTATAACTTCAAATCGTCGTCACCGAAAAACCGCGAACGGCAAGCCAATCGAGCGCAAGGGATAGCCATTTCTCCGCCGGGTAATATAGCAAATCGTTCTCGGTTCTATCAGCCGTTTCCGCGTTACATAAACTCAACCCGTGGCAGCCCTTTTCAAAAATCATCATGCTGAACGGTACACCCGCCCTTTTATATGCCGCGGCAAGCATGAGCGAATTTTCCGTCGATACACAGTTGTCCTCTATCGTATGCCAGATAAATGCGGGAACGCTGTTTTTTTTCACGCGTTTTTCCACGGAGAGCTTATCATAAGGAATTTTTCCGCCGTCCGTGATTACCTTTCTCGACCCCTCGTGCGAATATTCTCCCATCGTTACTACAGGATAGGAAAGAATTACCGCGTCGGGAAGAACAGGTGACTTAATCGGCAGATTTTTGCTTTCGTCCTTTGTTACAGTTGCCAAAAGTCCCGCAAGATGCCCGCCCGCCGAAAATCCGATCGACGCGACCTTTTCACTGTCGAGACAATAATCCGCAGCGTTTTCTCTGATATAAGCCATTGCCATAATTGCTTCATTCAGCGGCACTGGATACGGGGCGTGTACCGAATAATTCAATACGAACGCACTATATCCGTAATGCAAAAACGCAAGCGCTATCGGCTCTCCCTCTCGATCGGAGATATATTCATATCCGCCACCCGGAAAAACCAAAACCGCGGGACGCAGTTTAGGCTTTATTTCTTTGCTGGGCGTACGCGCATAAGCATTAAGATATCCACCCGACACGCCGTGACGATCCAACTTAAAATAATCGTACAAGTCTATCCGTTTTGTAATCATATTCGCCTTCCCCGACGTCATTTCAAAAACGAAGTAAGCTGTTCAACCTCGTATAATGCTTGGGCCCGCTTGCGTTTTCGGTGAACGTTACCATCACTTTACAGTCGTCGTTCATACGGCACATTTTTATGATCAGCTCGTTTTCACCCTTTTTCAGTCCGATATCGAAATGTTCGTTTTCTGGAGTAAAGTTACAAAAATCGTTCTTGCACGTCAATTTTTCGCCGTTCCACATAAGCCCATACGGGCAATTCCGCCCCACCTGCAATTTGAGTTGTATCTCTTCATCCGATACGATCACGCGCCGTAAATAAATCACTGCGCCGCCGTAAAAAGGACATATTTTTCTGAACTCTATGATATCGCCGCCGACATACACGCGCCGTCCCTGTCGTTCATAGCGTAACGGATCGGACTTTCCCGCACGCATTTCCTCCGCCGAAAGATACTCTTTGCAAATATCCGCCGTCGTATTTAAGTGATAAAAACGCACTTTATCCATAAAGTTTTCGCCGTCCACCACGGGAAAACATTCAAAATAATTGCGCTCGCCGTTGCCGATATCGATTTCCTCGTTGTTTTCCCAAAACGGACCGAACAGCTCGTACGCCACCCGCCCCACAAGCCCGAATCGGCGGGAGTATTTGTTTTTACCCGTAACAAGTGCAATTTCGAACAAATTGACTTCGCGCAAGATTTTACCGTCTGTGCCAAGCGTGATTTCACAATCGAACGTATGCGTTTCGCCCTTGGGAACGCATATGGTTTTCGGGTATTTTGCAGTATAGCCTTCGGGCAGCGCGAGCGATACGGAGAACTCCCCTCCTGCCGAGATATTTTCAACGCTTATCGTAACGCGCTTGCTCTCCCCGTCGGAAATATAAACCCCGTCGGGATAATCCTGATAAACGCGTACGGCGGGACGCTCGTTCTTGATTTCTTCATACGGCGTTTCGTCCACCGTTCTCTGCGCGTTGGGATAGTTTTCGAGAAAATGCAAACCAACCCTGCACGTATCCCGCGCAAGATCGATGATTTTATCCGTCTTTCTTTTGTAGGTAAGCGTAAGCGCATAACCGCTGTCCGAAAATCCGTACTTTTCTTCCAGATATTTACCGCCGTAAATTGCGCCGAGAAGCGCGCCTGCGTTGCCGGCAGTGCAATCGGTATCGAACCCGCAGTTGCACGCCATGACCGCGGCTTTTACGCAATCCCCACCCGATTTTAAGAGCACGGTGAGCGCAATGCCGATATTCGCAAACGAATTCGTGCAGTCGCTGTGCCCGTACTCGGCAATCAGCCGACTGCGCACGGCGCGGTAATCTTCGTATTCTCCGCACCATTTCACCGTATCGGCAATCAGCCGATAGGCACGGGTATCTTGCGGAATATATTGCAAGCCCGTTTGTATCAACTTCGGGATATCCGAACAAACGAATGATTGTGAAACCATCGCCGACCAGAACCGCTCGAAGTAAACCGAGTTGCCGTCGTGGTCAAGCGTGCCGTCCATTTCGCATAAATCGGCGGCGAGCGCGGGATTTGCAGGCATGATCAGTCCCCAAATTTCGGCGCGGATCGGACACCCCATACCTTCGTTATAAAAGATATTTTCGTACTTTGCGGTATACGGCGGACGCAGACCGCGGTCGTAATTTTTCTTGAACCATGCGTATTCGCCCGGCCAAAACACGTTGTATTCGCTAAATGACGCAGCCAAATCGTCGCTCGTAGTATATACGCCCTTCTCCTCCAACACCTTGAGCCAAAGCACCTGCAAATCGAGGTCGTCGTTGGGCAACATTTTTTCAATCATTTCGGGACGAAACGACAAATGCAACAGCTGTTTCATTCCCTCGTAAGGCGCACCGATCGTGCCTGCTACGCATTTCCCGAGCCAACAGCCGTACACTTTATTGAAATATTGTTCATACGTCAGCATATCAAAATCGCCCCTCCACCATTTTACGTCTATATTTTATCATGAAAAAGTAGCTTGTTCAAGATACCTTTGCAAATCAATGTTATAAATTCTTATTTTAACTCAAAAGAAATAACATAAGATAAAACTCTTGCGTTTATAAATACTTTGCGCTATAATGTTGTTATGGAACATCTCAGCAACATGATCGGCATTCCCGCCCACATTAACGAAATATTAGACCACAATCACGTGAATCTGCACCGCCATCCCGCCAAGCTCGAATTTCTCTATATGGTAAACGGCAACTGCACCTTGTACTATGAAAAAGCCGAAACACATGAAATTCAAGAATATCCGCTCCTGTCCGGTCAATTCGTCATCATTCATCCCAATATCGAACACGGATGGACCTCCGGTCCCGTTCACTATATCGTCCTCGAATTGGAGACAAAAGACCAAAACGCTGATTTGATAAAGATAATTGCTAGTTCGGACATTGTTTCTAACTTTCAAGATAAAAAGAACTTTATCGAAAATTTTCAGGACGTTTTGATTCTGAACGATAACCATAACGTATTATCTTCCCTGACTTCCTTTCTGAACATTATCAATCAACCGGTGTTTGAACAAAACGACACTTTTACTAATATTGGATTTTCATGTTACGCACGAACTTTACTATACGAAATTTTGGAATGTCAGCAAAGCAGCTTAACGCAAGGGCAAGGAAATATTCACATCAAAAAAGCGTTTCTTTATTTTGAAGCAAACTACCGAAACCCTATTACGTTGCAATCGCTCGCAAACCATTTACAACTCTCCCCCATGCACACCGAACGTATCTTTAAGAGTGCTTACGGAATGACTGCCATGAAAAAAT
>JAETTR010000123.1 GCA_021768985.1 Bacillota bacterium | reverse complement strand
GTAGCTCATATAAATCTCCCTGTGTAATTTTGTCTGCAAACTTATTATATCACAGATTTATATGAGTTCCTTTTTTTATCTCCCTCCTGTTGCACTTAATAGTATAATTCACCTTTCGGCGTAAAAAAAGAAGGCTCTCGCCTTCTTTTTTGTTTTACCGCAATTTATTTGCGGGGATTCTTAATATTCGCCTGTGCCGCCGAAAGACGTGCGATCGGAACACGGTAAGGAGAGCAGGAAACGTAGCTCAGCCCGATGTTGTGACAGAACTCGATCGAAGAAGGATCGCCGCCGTGCTCGCCGCAGATACCGCAGTGCATTTCGGGACGCACGCTTCTGCCGAGATCGACCGCCATCTTCATCAGCTTGCCGACGCCGACCGTATCGAGACGGGCGAACGGATCGCTCTCGTAAATCTTGTTCGAATAGTACGAAGGAAGGAATTTTCCTGCGTCGTCGCGGGAGAAGCCGAACGTCATCTGCGTAAGATCGTTCGTACCGAAGCAGAAGAACTCCGCTTCCTTCGCGATCTCGTCCGCCGTAAGCGCGGCGCGGGGGATTTCGATCATCGTACCCACTTCGTACTTGAGCTCCGCCTTCGCCTTTTCGATGACTTCGTCCGCCGTTTTCACGACGATATCCTTCACAAACTTCATTTCCTTCGTTTCGCCCGTGAGCGGGATCATGATTTCGGGAACGAGCTTCCAATCCTTATGCCGCTTCTGCACGGCGATCGCCGCTTTGATGACCGCTTTCGTCTGCATCACGGCAATTTCGGGATAGGTAACCGTCAAACGGCAGCCGCGGTGACCCATCATGGGGTTGAACTCGTGCAGGTCGGAGATGATCTGCTTGATCTGCTCGACGGTCTTTTTCTGCGCCTTTGCAAGCGCCGCAATATCCTCTTCCGTCGTGGGAACGAACTCGTGAAGCGGGGGATCGAGGAAACGGATCGTAACGGGATACCCGCCGAGTGCTTCGAACAAGCCCTCGAAATCCGCCTGCTGCATGGGCTCGATCTTGGCGAGCGCGGCTTCTCTCTCTTCCACCGTGTCCGAACAAATCATTTCGCGGAACGCGCCGATTCTTGCGGGATCGAAGAACATGTGCTCGGTACGGCAGAGACCGATGCCCTGCGCGCCGAACGCAACCGCCTGTTTCGCGTCCGCGGGGGTATCCGCGTTCGTGCGAACGGTAAGCGCCTTGTACTTATCCGCAAGCTCCATGATTCTGCCGAAGTAACCGCTGTTGGGATCGGCGGGAACGGTCGGGATCACGCAATCGTAAATATTGCCCGTGGAACCATCGAGGGAAATGCCGTCGCCCTCGTGATATACTTTTCCCGCGAGGGTGAACTGCTTCTTCTCCTCGTCCATTTTGATATCGCCGCAACCGGATACGCAGCAGGTACCCATGCCGCGCGCAACAACCGCCGCGTGCGAGGTCTGTCCGCCGCGCACGGTGAGAATGCCCTGCGCGTACTTCATGCCCTCGATGTCCTCGGGAGAGGTTTCGAGACGGACGAGCACGACCTTCTTGCCCTTCTTGCCTTCCGTAACCGCGTCCTCCGCCGTGAACACGATGGAGCCTGCCGCCGCGCCGGGAGAAGCCGCGATACCCTTGCCGACCACGTTGTTCTTGTCCGCTTCTTTCAAAGCCTTCGGATCGAACTGCGGGTGAAGGAGCATGTCGAGCGACTTTGCGTCAATCTGCATCAGCGCTTCGCGCTCGGTGATCATGCCTTCGTCGATCAGGTCGCACGCGATCTTGATCGCCGCCGCCGCCGTACGCTTTCCGTTACGGGTCTGAAGCATGTAAAGCTTTTCGTTTTCCACCGTGAATTCCATATCCTGCATGTCGCGGTAATGGTTTTCAAGGGTCTTGCAGACCTCCTGGAACTGCGCGTAAACCTTGGGGAACACTTCCGCCATCTTTGCGATGGGCATAGGCGTACGAACGCCGGCAACGACGTCTTCGCCCTGCGCGTTGGTAAGGAATTCGCCCATGAGCCCCTTTTCGCCCGTCGCGGGATTGCGGGTGAACGCAACGCCCGTACCGCAGTTGTCGCCCATGTTGCCGAACGCCATCATCTGCACGTTGACCGCCGTACCCCAGCTGTAGGGAATGTCGTGATCCATACGGTAAATGTTCGCGCGGGGGTTGTCCCACGAACGGAACACCGCTTTGATCGCCTCGAAGAGCTGTTCCTTGGGATCGGAAGGGAACTCTTTGCCGAGCTGCTTTTTATATTCCTGTTTGAATTGGTTGGCGAGTTCTTTTAAATCTTCGGCGTTGAGCTCCACGTCCTGCGTGACGCCCTTCTTTTCCTTCATCTCGTCGATGAGCTTTTCGAAGTATTTCTTGCCGACTTCCATAACGACGTCGGAGAACATCTGAATGAATCTGCGGTAGCAGTCGTACGCCCAACGGGGATTGCCCGATTTCGCCGCGATCGTTTCGACGACCGTTTCGTTTAAGCCGAGGTTTAAGATGGTGTCCATCATGCCGGGCATGGAAGCGCGCGCGCCCGAACGAACGGAAACGAGCAGAGGGTTCTCTTTGTCACCGAACTTCTTGCCCGTAATTTTTTCCATCTTGTCGATATACTCCATGATTTCCGCCTGAATGGAGTCGTTGATTTTTCTGCCGTCCTCGTAATACTGCGTGCAGGCCTCGGTGGAAATCGTGAACCCCTGCGGAACGGGCAGACCGATTTTCGTCATCTCTGCGAGATTCGCGCCCTTACCGCCGAGCAGTTCTCTCATCGTAGCGTTACCTTCGCTGAAAAGGTAGCAATACTTCTTTGCCATGAAAAAGTTCCTCCTGTGATATGTCTTTTTTTACCATAAGTTATTGTACAACATTCCCGCGGAAATTTCAAGCCCTTTACGGAAAAAATATGAAATTTAATTAAAAGTTTTCAGACACAATTAAAATCGTCGTTCCGCGTTTTCCGATCAAAGCAAAAACAAGGACTTCCGCTTGCGCGAAAGCCCTTGTTTTGCAGTATATCCTTAAGAACTCCAAAAGAGTTAATAAGTTAATTAATTTTTCGGAATCAATCTGCCGATCTCTTCATTCATGTTATTATGATCTTTGTCATATTCGGCGGGTTCCGTAACGTAATTAAGCGTATTGCCTTCTACCGTATTTCCCGCGATCGTAGCGTTGCCAAACGCCGCGCCCGCAATACCGCCGAGGTCGCGCCATGCGCTGATTTCAAGATTTTTTGCCGAACACCCTTGAACCGTCATGGCGGCATCTTCCGCCAAATAGCCGACGATTCCGCCGACTTTATCTCCGTCGTCATAGCCGCCCGCGCCCTCGAAATTGTCCGGCGTAGCCGTCAGCTTACCGCCCTCCACCGAGCAATTTAAAATTACTGCATAGCCGTGTCCGACAATCCCGCCGACGTAGTGATTCGCACTGATATTTACGCTATAAACATGAATATCCTCTACTCTTCCGCTGGGATAAACATTACCCACCGCGGCGCCCGTACCGCCGTTGCCCGTACCGTAAAGCATACCGTAATCGTTCACACTCGTCTTTTCCTCGCCGTAGCCGATCGTGGTAATATTTACGTTTTCGAGATTAAAGTTTTTAACCGTTCCGTTTACGAGACCGAACAGACCCGTGGAATAATAGGTACTATCCGTAATGGTAAGATTGGAAATGGTATGTCCGTTTCCGTCAAACGTTCCCTTGAATGCATTTCTATTGGTTGCATTCGTACCTTCGCCCGTTCCGATCGGGGTCCAATCTTTGTTTTCCAAATCGATGTCGGCGGTGAGTTTTACCGTTTTATCTTTATAGGTGTTGCCCGCATTTACGTCCGCCGCAAAGGTTCTTAACGCTGTTGCCGTCGCAATTTCTTTGTCCGCGTCGGTGACAACGTACCAATTGAGGTCGAGCTCCTCGCCCGTTTTCCAAAGCCCGCAAAGCTGTTCGTAAACGTTACCCTGATCGGTGACCGCCGTAAAGTTATTTGCCGTACTGTTCGCGCTATACAACGTAACGAGCGCGGTTCCCTTTACAAGCTTGTTGTTTGTTAAGGTAAGCGCGCCGCCCGTGCACTTTACGAACTCGATTCCGAAATCTCTCGTGTCCGTTTTACCGGGGCAATTCTTATCCGTCGTGAATTCGTTATTTTCGAACACGAAATCCGTTCCTTGGAAATTTTCAAACTTCACGGGAGAAGAAGCAAAGACTTTGCAATCCTTCATGGTGATCTTCTCGGGATCGAACCGCGCGCTGGAACTTGCAACGCCGGGTCTCAACCAGAACGGCATGCAATTGCTCGGCGATACCGTGTTCTCGAAATTACGGAACGTGCAATTTACAAAACTGAATTCTTCCGCCGCAATATGTCCTGCCCAACCGCCGTTGAACGTGCAATCTTCGAATGCGAAATTCGTCATTCCCGCCCATTGGACTTGGGTATAAACATTGATACCGAATTTATAATTCCCGTTCACTGTTACGCCTTTCACCGTTACGGAAGATTTTGCCGGCAAATTAAAGTATACGCCGTTTGCGGGCGAATCGATATCTTTATAACCCGTGCAACCCGTGTTAATCACGCCGCCGACAAGCGTAAGGTTAATCGCTTCGATATCATA
>JAETTR010000122.1 GCA_021768985.1 Bacillota bacterium | reverse complement strand
GCCTTCCAAAGCCGCAACGCGAGCTGTTTGATGCGCTCTGCAAGACGAAAAAGCCGATTATAACCGCGCTCATTTGCACAAAACCGCTCTGTGTTCCCGAAATAGACGAAAATAGCGCGGCGGTGCTCACCGAATTCAACGGAGGCATGTTCGGCGGGCTTGCGCTTGCGGAAGCCGTGTTCGGAAAAATTAATCCGGGCGGAAGGCTACCCGTTTCTTTTCCCCGTCATATCGGTCAGCAGCCGTGCTATTATAATCAACTGCCCGGTTGGCATTGCCGAAGTTATGTGGATATGCCGGAAACCCCGTTGTACTCATTCGGTACGGGATTGTCGTATACGTCGTTTTCCTATACCGATGCGTCGTTCGACGAGAAGAAACTCGCTTTGCGGGTAACGGTGAAAAACGTCGGTAATCGCGACGGCGAGGAGACGGTTCAGATATACATGCGGGACACGGTTAGCAGTATGATTACGCCCGTAAAGCGTTTGATTGCTTTTCGTAAGCTGCATTTGAAATCGGGCGAAAGCCGCGGGGTTCGTTTTGATTTTTCCGCGCGCGATTTTTCGTTCGTTAACGCGCAGGAAAAACGCGTCGCCGAATCGGGCGAGTTCGAAATTACGATAGGAGCCAATGCGGAAAAACGTCTGAAAGTCCGTTTGCAATTTCATGAAAGAGAAGAAAGATAAATATGAATGAAAAAACGGGAATATATCAACGGTTCGGCGTACTGCTTGATTGTTCGAGGAACGCAGTATTAACTGTCGATACGGTAAAAAAATGGATCGATATCCTGCAAAAAATGGGCTATAACGTGCTCGAACTGTACACGGAAGATACGTATGAAGTGGAGGGCGAGCCTTATTTCGGCTATCTGCGCGGAAGATATTCGGGCGCAGAGATTCGGGAGATGGACGCTTATGCGGCGGCGCACGGGATCGAGTTGATTCCGTGCATTCAGACGCTTGCGCATTTTACCAATCCCTTGAAGTTGCCTCGCTTTGCCGAAATTACCGACGTAAACGATATCCTTCTCATTGACGAGCAAAAGACGTATGAATTTCTCGACCGTATTTTTGCGTCGCTTGCAAAAAACTTCACGTCGCGCAACGTGCATATCGGCATGGACGAGGCGCACATGGTGGGACTCGGAAAGTATCTCGACCGGTACGGTTATTGTGATCGCTTCGAGCTCATAAACCGTCACGTCGCAAGAGTAAACGAAATTGCGGAAAAATACGGATTTTCGGTTCAAATGTGGAGCGATATGTATTTCCGCCTTGCGGCAAAGGGAGACTATTACCGGCGCGATGTTCATATTCCGCAGAGCGTGCGGGAGTGTGTGCCGAAGAATGTTTCACTCGTCTATTGGGATTATTATCACACCGGAAAAGAACATTACGATAGGATGATCGGCGCGCATTGCGAATTTCAAAGAGAGCTTTGGTTTGCAGGCGGAGCTTGGACGTGGACGGGTTTTGCGCCGCGCACGCGGTTTGCGTACGCTTCATTGCAAGCCGCCATGAAGAGCGTGAGGGAAAACGGCGTGAAAAACGTTTTGATTACCGCTTGGGGAGACGACGGCGGAGAATGTTCGCTCTTTTCCGTATTGCAGATTTTATACGCCGCCCGCCGTTATGCCGATGGTGAATTTGATTGCGAAAAAATTTCCGAGGGGTTTGAAAACTTGTTCAGTGTTTCGGCGCGGGATTGGGATCTGCTCGAATTGCCCGATCTTCTTTCGAACTCAATCGATTTTCGTAAATTGTGCAATGCGAGCAAATATCTGTTGTATGCCGATCCGTTTTTGGGAATTTCCGATAACGTTCCGAACGCGTTCCCATCGATCCCGTACGGCGATTATGCCGCGCGATTGGCGGCGGCAAAAAGTCGGACGGGCGGGTACGCGTATCTTTTCGACACGGAAGAAAAGCTTTGCCGATTGCTCGAAATTAAGGCGTTTCTGGGCGCGCGCACGCGGACGGCATACCGTAGCGGAGATAAAAACGCGGTTGCGATGTTGGTTGCGGATTACGGGCGGGCAAAGAAACGCGCCGAGGAATTTTACGACGCCTATGCAAAGCGTTGGCATAAGGAGAACAAACCGTTCGGATTCGAGGTTCACTGCATTCGCTTGGGCGGACTGATTACGAGATTGGAGTATTGCAAAAAACGTTTACAGGCGTACGCAAACGGAGAATTGCAAAAAATCGAGGAGTTGGAAGAAGAAATCTTGCCGTATTATCCCGCGCCAGACGAAAACGAATTATGGATGGGGAGCTATCGCAATATGATTTCGACTTGTGAATTATAAAGTATCGGGAATAAATCAATGCAATTTAAGTGGAAACAATTGTCTTTTTGCGAGGAAAACGAAAAAATATTTGTAAAAAATTTCGGAACCGCTACGGAAAATAAAACGCGTTCTCCGTTTGTCGAATTACAGCTTGCGGGGCACGATCATTTTGGAAACGTTGCGGAAAAACCCGTGCGCTGTTCGGAAACGCTTCGGTACGTTTCGCACATTGCAGAAGAGAGCCGATTGACGGTGACGCAGGCAAACGAGCAGTGCGAAGTTAATACCGTATTGCAAGCGTTTGGCGATTGCAACGCCGTGCAGATTTATACCGAAGTCAGAAACGTTTCCGCAGAGCCCGTTACTGTGGAAATATTGTCCGCTTTCGTGCTCGGCGGCTTGTTCGGCGGGCGGGAGAGCGTCGGGAAAACGTATTTTACCAAGTTCACGCAGGGGCATCACTGCGAATGTCAGCCACGTCGGTTTTCGTTAGAAGAATACGGTTTTAACGCCTGTGTGGACGGCGGCGAAAAATGTCTGACGCATAAAAACGTCGGCAGTTGGTCGACGAAAGAGGAATTGCCGCAGGGCATCCTGGAATACGACGATAAATTTTTGATGTTTCAGATCGAAAGCAACAATCATTGGCAATATACGCTTTCTGCGCAAAAGGGCGAGCTTGTTTTATTTCTCGGGGGAGCGGGCACGTTTTGCGGAAACGAGAGCAAAGAACTCTTGCCGAACGAAAAAATGCGCACGGTTTCCGTCGCGCTTGCGTGCGGGAATTCGCTGAATTCGGTCATCGGCGAAATGACGAAGTACCGCCGTCATGTTGCGGGACGGTGCGCGCCCGATAGGCATTTGCCCGTGATATTCAACGAGTATATGCACCTGTCATGGGACAGTCCCACCGAGGAGAATACGCGCAAGGTTGCCCCGACCGTTGCAAAATCGGGCGCGGAATATTACGTAATCGATTGCGGATGGCACAACGAAGAGGCGGGTAATATCGTGTACCCGTACGTAGGACAGTGGCGGGAGAGCAAGGCAAGATTTCCGCACGGCGTGCGCGCAACAACCGACTTTATCCGCAGTCTCGGCATGAAGGCGGGGCTTTGGATCGAGCCGGAAATCATCGGCGTAAAGTGCGAAGAAATGCTTAACTTTTGCGACGAGGACTGTTTTTTGCACCGAAACGGAAAGCGCATTGCCGTGATGGGCAGGTACTTTCTCAATTTCTCTGCGCCGAAAGTCATCGACTATCTTTCCGAAACAATCCGCCGCATGGTAGAGGAATATGGCGCTGAGTATATCAAAATGGACTACAACGAGGACGCGGGGTTTGCCGACGAAAGTCTTTCCCGCGACCGCGTCGCCTATCTTGTTTGGGTTGACGATATGCGTCGTCGCTTTCCGAACGTGCTTTTTGAAACGTGTAGTTCGGGCGGTATGCGTATGGATTACGAAACGCTCAAACATTTTTCGCTCGTTTCAACTTCCGATCAGACCGATTATCGGCTATATCCGTATATTGCAGGCAACGTTTTGAGCACGGTTTTACCCGAACAGGCGGCGGTATGGAATTATCCCGTGGTGGGCGAGGGCGTGATCGGCGAGCCGTTCTCGCACGGTAAAGATTGGGTACAACACAATATTTCGTCCGAACAAATCGTTATGAATACAATAAATGCCTTGCTTGGCAGAATGCACCTAGCGAGCCATATAGAATTCCTGTCGCCCGCGCAATTTGCGCTTGTGCAGGAGGGGATAGAATATTATAATAGGCTTACGCCCGTAAAGAAAACGGCGTTGCCGTATTTCCCGCTCGGGTTTACTTCGTTCGGCGCGGGGCAAGCGGTTTGCGGGTTAAAAACCGCCGGCAAAATCTATCTGGCGGTATGGAATTCGGGCGGGGAGAATACGGTGCGCGTGCCCGTTGCGGAGGGAATCCGTTCGGTTTCGCTCGGATATCCCAAAGCGCTCGGAACGGACTTTGAGTGGACGAATCATGCGCTTTCCGTGCGCTTTCACGGCATTTCTGCCCGTTTATTTGAAATTGAAATAACGAGATAGGGGCAATTTGATGAAAAATTATTTATTTCCGAAACGGATATCGGCTGTAAGCGAATCGGTGCAGGGCGCAGAGGCACTATTAAAAGAAAAAACCCTGCAAATCGGCTTTGCGGACGAGGATGCGGTGAGTATGAACGGGAAGTCTTACTTAATTTTGGATTTCGAGAAAGAGCTTGTCGGCGGAGCAAGAATTTTAACGTACGCCGCGCGCGGCAATCGGAGGGTGCGCCTGCGGTTCGGGGAATCTCTTTCCGAATGCTGCGCCGAGCTCGGCGAGGATAACGCGACAAACGATCATTCCAA
>JAETTR010000121.1 GCA_021768985.1 Bacillota bacterium | reverse complement strand
GGCAACCGCATGGTTTCGTTGAGTTGTGTTGCGAGCTGCGCCAAGGGGCTTGCCGATTACGTCAAGCGCGGAAAGCCGCACGACGGGAACGCGGAACAGCCTTTCCGTCAGGCGGACGTCGTGGTTGCGCTGATCACCTGCGAAAACGGCGAGCTCATTCAGATCAAGTTAGATACGACTTTGCCGCGTTCCTATCACCGCGAATTTATGGTGGCGGGTACGCGCGGGCGGTACACCGAGCTCTATGACGAAGTGTTTCTCGACGGCGACGACGAGTTTTTAAAGTCGAAACCGCTTTCCGCTTACGATGAATATCTTTCGGAGGAGTGGAAGCCGAAGAACGAGGAGAAGATCGCGGATTGCGGGCACGGCGGCATGGATTACCTCGTGTTCAAAGACTTTTTCGACTGTCTGCGGGAAGAACGCCCCATGCCGATCGACGTCTACGACATGGCGTGCTGGATGGCGGTGACCCCGCTCAGCGAACAGGCGTTGCTGACGGGAAAGACGGTAAAATTCCCCGATTTTACTCGCGGAGCCTATAAAACGAGATAAAAAAAGGATAAAACAAGCGGCGGAGCCACCTCGGCTCCGCCGCTTGCCGTATTTCGAATAAAATAAATTTATAACTATATATTGAACATAACCCCGAGAATTTGATTTAATTATCGTATATCTTGTGTATTTTCCAAAAAAATGTAAATTAGGAAACAAAATTTGCCGTTTGTCCGAATAAAATATTTTGAAAAAATGCGAAAAAATAGTTGCATCTTGCTGGGGGGGGGTGCTATAATAGGAGCAGAAAGATCGGTTTCGTATTGAAATTGAGGCAGATTTATGACGAAAAAGATAACTTTAAAACTGATTGCGGTGCTTTTCGTCGTATTGGCTCTGGTGACGGGAATTCTCACTTTTTCCACGAGTTATGCAAAGTGGGTGAACGATAACCCTTCCAAAATTCAAGGCGCCGCGCAAATCGGCGAATGGAAGTCCTATTACGTATTGTTGGACGACGGAACCGTATTCCCGCTCACGGGTGATCAGGGCGGAAACGGCGGAGCCAACGAAACGTATACGGGCGAGTTTGAAACGACGAACGCTAACGTCGGATTTCAGGTATTTTATAATAACAAAGCGGTTACGCATTCATTGAAAACGGGACAGGATCTTGTAGAGAAAGACGCAAACGACCCTTCGAGTTTCATTGCAAAGAGCGCGGCGAAATACAAAGTTTACGTAGACGGCGAAGGGATTTCGTTTACTGCCTATCCGCTTAATTTGGCGACCATGAGCGATACCGATATCAATGCGCTTTTGGGCGGCAAGCCCGGAATTGTAACCACTACCGGAAGAGTCATTCCGATTCCGGATTTGGCCTCGGAAAATGGTGGCGCGGAGGTAACGCTTTCCGGAGGGGAAGAGTTGGTCATCATGATTAACGGTGCGCGGGCAAATACAAGTATTTTTAGCGTTCAATACAGTATTAACAATAACGGTACGTGGAAAGCTTCCGACCAAGGAAATAGAGTTATAGTAATGAATGGGGAAGAAAACGTTCCGTATACCGTTTCTGTTAAGAGTTGGTTGGGTGCGGGTGTGACAAAACAAATTAATATCGAACCCATAAAGTAATGTAATTCGAATCAAGGGAAAACGATGATAAAAACGTTTAAATTCAAATTATTAATCGTAAGTATGGTATTGCTTGCGATAATCACTTCGATCACGGCGTTTTCGGTATCGTATGCGAAATGGGTGGCGAACGACAACACGACCGTTTCCGGTTCCGCCGACGTCGGGGTTTGGGGCGGCGACACGCAAGATAAGTTTACGCTCTATCAGGATAAAGACAGAACGACGGTATTAAAAACTGATAATTTTGACCTTGAAGGTGAATCCGAAATAGAGTTGATATTCTCTTTTACCGTTGAATTGGAGCCGGGAGAAAAATTTTGGTTTTATTTAAACGGTCAGGATCAACCCGTATCTTATCCGGTTAAAGACGGCGAAAACTTGTTGGGCTTTAATGCGGAGGAAGGTTGTTATTATTCGAAAATATCTGATGCAAAATTAAAGTTTAGTATTCGGATTAATACTTTTGAGTCCGGTTTATGGGTTGGACTAAAATTTGATTAAGTTTTTAATCCCGAAAGGGTTAAAAAAATAAAAAAGAAAAAAATTTTAAGGAGATTTATTATGAAGATCAAGAAAAAGACCAGTATCATGATGCTTGCCGCTTCTACGGCGGCGGTTGTCGGCGTTGCCGCGGTTTCGTACGCGGCTTGGACGGGTTCGAACACTGAGTTTACGGCGAGTGCAAGCACGGGCTATGTAAACTTAATTGGGTTTGATACCGAAGATTCGAATTACCCGACCAATAAATTTGAGTTGGGTACGTTGGTTCCTGTAGATCAGACCGGTACGATTAAAGAAGGTGCAACATTTTCTACCCAGGCTCTGCCTGCTTTTGAAGCTTCCGCAGATTGCACGATTACGATTACGGCTGATACGGCGCTTACTTTCTACTTTTTAATCGACGACACCGGCTTTACTAATGAGAATAAACCGACGTTGGAGGTTGTAACGGGTGAGAATAGCTTGTGGCAAAAGGTTGGCGGTAAGACGGAAAGTGCCGCAAGTGCTTCTGCTACATTCGAGTTTACGGTATCGGAATATCAAGCTGCGATTCAAAAGAAGGTGAGCGTGGTTCTTGTATCGTCTGATAATAGCCAGATGGGTCAAACGGTTGACTTTACGATTGCTTTGGCTTTAAAGGCAAACGTATAACGTTTCAATTCCAAATACTTAATTCTTTATACGCAACACGAATCTTGCCGATCGCACGTTAACTTTTGCGGTCGGCATTCTTCGGCTTGCGAAGGCGGTTGCGCCGACGAATCGGATTTCCGCCGTTACATAGCGGCGGAAAAAAGGGGGATACTGTTTTTAAATGAACGTGAAAAAACAATACAGAAACGCGCGGAAAAAAGCGCAATCCGTATCTCCCGAAGAGGAGACGGAAGAAGCGGTTGCGGTTACGCCCGCGGAAAACGTTCCCGAGGAAGAAAATGTCGAACGCGTCGAAGAACCCGCGGCGGAAATTGACGAAAGCCTTCCGCAAGAGAATACGGAGGAGCCCGCGCCCGAGAAGAACGGACAAAGCTCCGCGGCTTACGCGGAGGCGTTGGCGACGGTCAACGACATGATGGAGAAGGAGCGGACGAAGAGAACGGAACGCAAAAGGTCGAATCGCAAGCGGTTCGCGGCGAAAATCGCGGGTTTGTGCGGGTTTGTGGTTGCGCTTGTTATTCTGGTCGTGCTCACCGTTAACGCCATGTTGAGCGTTTTCGTGGATCACTATTATCCCACGTTCGGCGAATACCGACTGTTCGCCATCGTTTCCGATTCCATGGAACCCGAAATTCCCACGGGCAATATGATCGTCGGGCGGGTACCCAAGAGCGAGGACGAAATTCAGGTGGGAACGGTCATCACCTACGAGTTAAGGCAGGGCAATTCGATCGTGCTCTTCACCCACCGCGTGACGGCGGTGAACGTCAACGAGAACGGCGTCACCACGTACACGACGCGCGGCGACAACGCCGACGGAACGGACGCGGTTCGTCCTGCGTTTTCGGACGTCGTCGGAATCTTTACGGGCAATCAATGCGGATTTTTCGGCTATTTCTTCGGCTTCCTGCAATCGGCGGAAGGGGCGGTCGCGCTGATCATCATTTTACTGATTATCGCGATCACCTGGATTATCGTGCATTTCGTCAATCTGGTGACGATCTGGCGCAAGGTCGCGCTGACCGCGCTGAAAAAGAGCGGTACCCTGCTTTCGGAAACGCAGATCGAGGAGCTCGGCACCATTGCCGACGTGATCGGAATCGTATCCAAAGAGCCGCTCGACAAGAAGGACATCGAACGGAAGGACAAAAAACTCAAATGGTTCGTCAAGACGGGCACCCTTCCCCGCAGACCGTACAGCGACGATTTCGACGAGAAGTCGCTCCCGCACACGGTTTTGGCGGAGTTGCCCAAGCTCGTTCACGCCGACGATCAGCCCGTGCGGGAGATCGTGAAGGAAGTCATTCGGGAAAAGATCGTAGAGGTGCCCGTGGAGGTGCCCGTTTCCGAAGAGTTTGCGGCGGCGGAGGCGAGCGGAGAGCTCACGCCCGCCATGATCCGCGAAAAGCACGAAAAGATGAGCTACACGTTGAGCTTGCAGGCGCGCATCATTCAGTTGAAGCCGCAGTCGAAGGAGTGGTATTCCCTTCTGAAAAACGAGTTGCTCTCCTATAAGAAAGTACGCGTGCGCGAGGGCAACCGCTTCGAAACGTTCATGCTCGGCAGGAGCACGGTCGCCCGTCTGACGGTGCGCGGAAAAACGCTGTGTCTGCAACTTGCTGCCGATCCCGACGCCTATGCGGATTCCAAATATACGGTGGAGCGGATCAACACGAACACGCCTTGCCAATACCGCATCAAGAGCGGTCTGCGCGCGCGGTACGCCTGCGCGCTGATCGGAGAGGTGTTGGGCGGGCTCGGCGCGGTGCGGGACGAAGGTTACGTGCCGCAGGATTTCTACAAACCGTACGAGGGCGTCGTCACGCTGATGGAGAAAGGGCTCGTCAAGCGGAATATCAGGACGACCGAACGGACTTACAAG
>JAETTR010000120.1 GCA_021768985.1 Bacillota bacterium | reverse complement strand
GGTCTGCGCCCAGCCCCGCGACGTCGCCCACGTTGTCGCCCACGTTGTCCGCAATGGTCGCGGGGTTGCGGGGATCGTCCTCGGGAATGTGCGCTTCCGTCTTGCCGACGAGGTCCGCGCCCATATCCGCCGCCTTGGTGTAAATGCCGCCGCCCACGCGGTTGAAAAGGGCGATGATCGAACAGCCGAGCGCGTAGCCCGAGAGAATGATCGAAAGATTATAGTGCTGTTTGGTAATCGGGTTCACGTGTTCGACGATCTCGCCCAGCTCGTTGAGCTTGATCATGCCGCCCGCCCAGCCGAAACAGCAGTAAACGATCAGCGCGCCGAGAAGGGCGCAGCCCGCCACGCAAAGCCCCATGACCGAGCCGCCGCGGAACGCAACTTTCAGCGTTTTGCCCGTGTTGCGGGTTTCGTTCGCCGCGTTGGTGACGCGCACGTTGGCGTAGGTGGCGATCTTCATGCCGACAAAGCCCGCGGTTGCCGACATAACCGCGCCGATCACGAACGCGATTCCGGCTTCCCACGCGATAAACAGCGCGAGAACGACGGCGACGACGGCGCCGATAATCGCCACGATTTTGTACTCGTAGCGGATAAACGCGCCCGCGCCTTCGCGGATCTTCGCCGCAATATGCTGCATCCGCTCGTTCCCCTCTTTCAGCTTTTTGGTGAGGTAGAAGTTCAGCACCGCGTAACCGAGTCCGAGCACCACCGCAAACATTACGATTATGGTGAGTAAATTCAGATTCATGTTTCCGACTCCTTTTTGAAATCTCTTTCGGTATTATACCACGATTTATAAGGTTTGTCCATACCGGACGAATATTTTTTTGGGATTTTTTTACAGCTTGCCCCGCAAAATTTGCAAGAAAAAGTCGCGCGGGGCTGCAACGCGCAACGCAACGTAACGCCGAGTCAATAACCGGATATGCCGAGAATATAATCCGACTTCACGTCCAGCACCTTGCACAGCGCCGCGAACGTATCGAGCGCGGGGAAAATATCCTCCCGCATGTACTTGGACACCGTCTGCGGCGATACCCCGATCTGCGCCGCAATCGTCTTTTGCGGAATCCCGCTCCCCGCGATGCACTCCCGCAACCGCTTCTGTATTTCCTTTAACTCCATACCGATCATCCCCCCTTTGTTTTGCCCTTTTGTGCAAAAAATATCGCATATTATACGATTTTTTGCTTGACAATCGCATATTAGGTGATTTATAATGAATTCAGCTTTTTCCTATTTATTACATACGAAAAAGTCAGTGAACAGTCTTTCAGCAACAGTTTTCTTTCCCCCCAGATTGAGAAAAATAGCGAATCGGTTCACGGAAGGGCGCGGGTTCCGCGCTCTTTTTTATTTGCCGTACGCGCCTGAAAAATAAAAGCGCCGACTTGAGTCGGCGCGTTCCGATTTTTATGAAATTCCGTTTCTGCCGTTCAGGTACAGCGCCATGCCGCTCTTCGTGCCGAGCGCCGTCACCGTGAGTCCCGCGGCGTTCTTATGGTCGATCCAGGCGGGCATGACGACGCCGAGGAACTCTTCGTTTCCGAGCGTAACCGAAAGATAACGCCCGCCGTACAGCCGCCAGCTCCCCTTGTAATCGCCCTCGACCGCGCCGTCCTTCGTCAGCGTCACCCGCTTCGCCTTTTTCGTTTCGATCCGCTGATCGAATTTCACCGCTTCGAACTTCCCGCCCGAGATTCCGAGCAGCTCCTCTTCGGAAACATCCTGCAACGTTTCGCCCGCGTAGCGGTTCGGATTCATGACGAGCCAACCCGCCGAATTGAAGACGTACTGCCCCAGATACAGATAATGGAAGTTATTCGAAATACTCGCGCCGCGTTCGATAAAGAAGTTGGTGCGGCAATGATATGCGACGAGATTCACCCCGCGCGAAGTCGCGAACAAATCGTTGTGTCCGGGGCAGAAGAAGTCGACGGGCGCGTCCTCCCAACGGAAGGACCCCATCAGCTTGTTGCCCGTGCCGAGATCGGTGGAGCACACGAGCCGATTGCCGTTTACGTCGGTATACGGACCCTCGGGGCGTTCGCTTCTGCCGCAACGAATATTGTACGCCGACGAGAGCGAACCGTACGAACAGGTGAGATAATAATAATTTTTCTTCGTCCACTTGCCGTTTTCGAGCACGGACACGTTTTCGTGATAGCGGATCGCCCCGCCTTCGAGCGAGCCCGAAGCGAGCTGCACGCCGTAATATTCCCCGAACCCGCACTTGCCCGCATCCCAATCGGCGTAGGACAGTCCGTCCTTGCGCAAGCCCGTCTGCGGATCGAGCTCGATCAGGAAGAGCCCCATGCCGAACGACCCGTATACGAGAAACATTCTGCCTTCGGCGAACAGCACCTGCGGATCGATCGCATTCGGCGTGCGCCAGCCCTCGGGCGATTGCACGAGCAGCGTTTCGCACTCGAAGCCGCCCGCGGGAGAATCGGACTTGGCGAGCCCGATGCACGACTTCGACCCGCCGAAATACCCCGTCAGGCAGAAATACAGCCAGAACTTGCCGTCCGCGCCCCGCACGCAATGGGGCGCCCAAAGAGAAAAGTTTCCGTCCGTGCGCGTGCAGACGCCGCAGGGCACTTTGCGGCGGGCGGTCACGCACCAATCGTACGCTTCCTGTAAATTTCCCTTGCCCTTGCCGCCTTCCCCGTTCTTATACGCTTGCTCCGTACCCTGCAACGCAAACGCCGAGCCGAGATAGCGCCAATGCAGAAGATCGTCGCTCACGCGGATCTGGTACCCGCTCGGCGCGCCGAACGTATCGGTGGAATAGGCGTAATATCTGCCCTCCCACTCGAGCAAAGCGGGATCGTGCGCGCACCCCTCCTGCCACGCCGCGCAATCGGGCGAGCGCATCGCAAGGCGGTTGAACCGCGGATTTTTCGGATATATGACTCCCATAAGCTGTTTACTCGAATCGCATGTTCATATAGAGAATGTTGTTCTCCTGCTTCCCGCTCACCGTAACGAGATCGGAAATCGCGGAGATCGTAAGTCCCTTGTTTTCCAGAACGCCGAAGCTTTCGTCGTATTGACGGATGAGCGCGGGCATCACCGAACCGTAATAATTCACGCCGTCGATTTTCAGATAAATATAGTGATCGCCGTAGAATTTCCAGGTTCCGGCTTCCGTTTCGCCCTTCTTGACCTTGCCGTCGGACGTGAGCTCGCAGTCCTCGGCGTGATAAATTTTCGCCTTTTCGGAATAGGACGCGTTGTCGCGCGATTGCAAAGTGATCATGGAGAACTTGCCGTTCGTCTTTGAAAGAAGCTCCTCCTGCTTCACCGTGCCGACCTTTTCGCCCGCGTACTGGTTGGGATTGATCACGAGCTGACCCTTGGAGTTGAAATCGTAAAGACTCGTGCGGAGGAAGTGCTCGCCCTCGGCGTAGGAGGGAACAGACACCTTGTTTTCCGTCTTCATGCCCTCGGAAACGCGGCTGTGATAGACGATCAGATTTCTGCCGTCCGAAGTCGTGAGCATATCGTTGTGCCCGGGGATATAGAAATTCAGATCCTTATCCTTTGCGGGCGTGGGAAGCGTGCCGTCCTTACCGCCCTCGTCCGCCTTCCGCCAGGTCCAGGTGCCCGAAACCTGCAAGCCGCTCGCACCGCGCTCGGAAGTATACGCGCCGTCGGGCGTATCCGAAGTCCACACGCGCATGTTGTAGTTGTACGCAAGCGCGCCCCAACTGCCCATCATATAATACTTGCTCTGTTCCGTCCACTTGCTTTCGTCGTAGTCATCCGCCGCGATATCCCCCGAATACACCTTCACGGTGTGACGGTTGATCGCCGAGCCCTCGGCGTTCACGTTCGCAAGCGTCTTGGTTCCGGGCGTCGTTGCGCTCGTTCCCGCGGGGCGAAGCCCCGTTGCGGAATCGAGCTCGACGATTCCGAACCCGCCGAAATAGGAACCGTAGGAGAGATACATCTTTCCGTCGGGCGTATAGAACACGCTCGGGTCAATCTCGTTCAGCGAGCCGTCGCCCGTTGCGTCCTGCACGACGATCCCCTCGTATTGATAGGGTCCCTCGATCCCGTTCGCCGATTTGCATTTGAAGATGACGGAATGCTCGGAGCCGAAACCCGAAGTCCAGCAGGAGTACAGCCACCATTCGCCGTTCGCGTCGAGATCTTTGTTGGAGGCCGCGGGCACGACGTCGGGCGCCCAGAGCGTCCAGCAGTCGTTGTTCCACCCGCTCAAACTGCTTACGACCTTGAATACGTCCTGCAGCTCGGCGTTGCCGTTCTGGTACAGTTTTTTCACGTCGTCGCCCGACATTTTTGTCGTAAACCCTTCGATCGCCACGCCGACGCGCGACCATTCGTAGAGGTTGTCGCTCTTGCGGATCTGCACGCCGTACTGGTCGTTGTCCGTCGAGAACGCGTAGAACACGGACTTACCATCCGCCTTTGCCTCAACGAGCACGGGATCGTGCGTGGAATTCCGCCCCTTGCCCGCGTTCGTCAGGGTACTGCCGCTGTATAACGGATCGAGATAATCGACCGCGGGATATTCCGCGTTTCCGCCGCCCGTGGGCTGCGGCTTTTTTTCTCCGCACGCGGCGAGCATTGCCGCCGACAGCGACAGCACCACCGTCAGCGCGATACATACGATATTTTTCTTTTTCATAATTTCTCCTTATCCATGACGGGAAAACGGAGCGGTTCCGCTCCGTTTCCGAACTTTCTTATT
>JAETTR010000119.1 GCA_021768985.1 Bacillota bacterium | reverse complement strand
ACGATACGACGGGGTGCCTCGGCACAATTGCACAGAACAGCGCATCGACGACGCAGTATCAGTATGCGGCAAAGGCGATGAACCAATACGCCGCGGCGCAGTTCGATTTCAGACTATATCGCAAGGACTATATCGACGGTATCTTTACAAGCAATCACGACGTTCAGCGCGCCCGAGACCGCGTGCTCAATCATTGGGACGCGGCGCAAAACGATTGGGTGGGCGACGGCGCGAAAACGCAAGCCGACGTTGAGCTTTCTTACGAGCTTGCCAAACTTTGGGCGGGTATGTGTATGACCGTCCCCGGCATTACTTGGATCTACGGCGGCGACGAGCTCGGCATGTTCGGTACGAAAACGGCAAACGCGCCGGGCGAGGGCGAAGGGCATGAGGACAGATGGTACCGCCAGCCCATGAAGTGGACAAAAGACAAGGATGACGACAGCGCAAACTGCTACTACGACATCGGGTTTAATAACTACAAGATGACGTGGGATGCGAACAATATGGAGCTTGACGGCGTAGCAGAACAGAAGCTTGACGAAAATTCCATTTACAACGCCTATAAATCGCTCATCGCGCTTCGCAAGCAGTATAAGGCGTTCTCGCGCGGGACGGTAACAAATACCACGCCCGCATTCCAGAACGGGCAGGGGCAGACAGTGATCTCTTATAAGGTTTCGGACGGCGTGAACGAATTTGCGGTTTATATCAATGCAAGCCAAACGCCTTCGGCTCCGCAGCAAGCGATCGTCGGTACGCTGATTTACAGTACGAACGGCGGCGCTTCGGAAGGCAGGCTGTTCCCTGCGCTCACATTTGCAATCTATCAGGTGAAATAAGGAGGAAAGGACATGAAAAAGTTTTTAACAATCGCACTTTCCGCACTATTTGTATTCGGCATGGCAGCGACAGGCATCACGTTGAACGCAAATGCGACAGCAGAAGGCGCACCTGCGGCGCAAGCGGAAACGGAAACGGTCTATCTCGTGCCCGGAAATTATGTGAACTGCGACGGCGAAACGGTTTACAACACGGTTGCGGGCGCGACCAAGCTGACGGAAAGCGAGTGCGCGGCAATTCACACGCCCAACGCATATCTCTGCGAAACGGAGGCGGGGGAAGCGCTTCCCGCGCCCGCAACGACGAAAACGGGCGTAACGTTCAACGGTTGGTGGACGATCGAGGACGCGGAGGTCGTGTATCACGACACGCTTCCCGAAGTTACACAAACACTCTTCTTATACGCCGATTGGCGCGCCGAACTTTCGCAGCCGAAGGATCCCGTCAATCCGCCCGAGGAGACGCAGGAGGTTTTAAAAGACTATTTGGAGATTACCCGCAAAAAGACGGGCAAGACGGAAAAAGTCGGGCTGTTTGTTTCGGCAACGGATGTGCCCAACGCCGTTCAGGCGGGCTACGGCGGACCCGTGCAGTTTTACAACGAGTGGTTCTATCTCTCCCCCGGCGACAGCTTGAAGGTGTACGTCTCGGGCGTCTACGGATCGCAGGCGGCGGGGCCCATGATCGCGCCGCAGCTGCGCAACGGAAAAGAGGATACGCAGCTTGAAATCAGCGGCACGAGCAGTACGCCGGGCATCCTCAAAAGAGATGCGGAAGATAAAACCTGCTTCAACTGCATTGCAGGGGAAGAACATCCCTATCGCGTCTACATCAAATTCTACGATGCGGGCGGCACGATGACCATTTATATGGAAAGACAAGATAAAAATTAAGGAGGAAATAAAATGAAAAACAAAAAACTTGTAGCGCTCTTGTTGGCGCTCACGGCAACGGCGGCAATCGGCGCACTCGCAGGGTGCGGCGGCAACGGTCCCGATGATCCCGACACGCAAATCGAACAGACGGAATTTACCGTTTCGTTCGACAGCAAGGGCGGAACGTCGGTAGCGGATCAAGGCGTGTTCGGCAACGGTAAAATTATCGATCCGGGCGCGCCCGTCAAGTACGGTTATAAGTTTATCGGCTGGTACAAAGACGACGCTTGTACCGAAAAGTGGAATTTTGACACCGACAAGGTAAAGGGGCACATGACGCTGTATGCGCTTTGGGAAATCAAAGACGCCACGGCAGATACATACTTCGACTTTACCGCGCTTGAAGACGGAACGTTTGCGCTTGCGGTAAAAACGGGACAGAACTTGCCCGCCGACACGGTGCTTCCCTCCGTGCATGAAGAAAAGGCGGTAACTGCAATCAAGGACGGCGCGTTCGAGGGGCAGAAAGCCGTAAAGAGCGTGCTCATTCCCGATTCGGTGAAAAGCGTCGGTTCGCGCGCATTCCGCAACTGCACCAATCTCGAACAGATCCTCGGCGCGGAAAACGTGGAAGAAATCGGCGGTACGGCGTTCGGCGGTACGGCGTTCGACAGCAATCTTACGGGCGGAATCGTGTATATCGGCAAGACGCTCTATAAGTATGCGGGCGGGATGTATACCGAAACTGCGCTGGAAGTGAAAGAAGGCACGTTGAGCATTGCTTCGAGCGCGTTTTCCGAAATGGAGAAGCTCACCGCGATCACGCTTCCCGCAAGCTTAAAAACAATCGGCAACTATGCGTTCGGCAGCGCAACGGCAGGCAAAGGCGCGGGGCTCAAAACCATCGCCGTTCCCGACGGCGTAACCGCAATCGGCGAAAATGCCTTCCGCAACTGCGATTCCCTCACCTCGGCAACGTTGGGCGAGGGCGTGGAGAGTATCGGCACGGGCGCCTTTCGCGACTGTAAAAAGCTTGCTACCGTGAATATCGGCAAAAACGTGAAAAATATCGGCGCGCGCGCCTTTGCGGGTACGGCGATTTCTTCGCTCGCCTACAATGCGTCGGCAACGCTCGGCGATGCGATTTTTGAAAACGTAACCGTAGACGGCAGCCTGATTTTGGGCGACGACGTGGAAGAAGTGCCCATGAACCTTGTAAACGGTTGGAGCGGGCTTACCTCCATCACCCTCGGCGCAAAGATCACGGCGATCCCCGCAGAAGCCTTTAAGGATTTAAGCAAGCTGACCGAAATCGTTGCGCCCAACGTAACGAGTATCGGCTCAAATGCGTTCGCAGGCACGGCGATCACCGAATTTACCGTCAGCGAAAAGGTGGAAACGCTTGAAGCAAACGTGTTCGCGGGTTGCCCGCAGCTCAAAAAGGTAATCTTCAATTCCAACATCGTAAAAGGAATCGGGAGCGGCACGAAGGCGTTTTCGGGCAGCGAAACGCTTACGGAAATTGTAATCGGCGAAAACGTGGAAAGCATCCCAGCTTATCTGTTCTATAATACCGCTAATATTACGAAGGTGACCTTTGGCGCGAACGTAAAGGAAATCGGTAATTCCGCCTTTTACGGCTGTACGGGAATCACAGGCGAATTTACCGTTCCCGACAGCGTGGAAACGATAGGCGACAATACGTTTTGGAACATGGGTATCACAAAGCTTATCGTGGGGAAGGGACTGAAAACCTACGGCACGCAGCCGTTCGTTATGAACGGTCTCACCGAGGTCGTCTGGAACGCGGTGAGCGCGGCGCATTCGTACGAAGAAACTTACTCGAGCTCGGTATCCTCTCCGTTCAAGGTGAATACGTTAACGAGCATTACGTTCGGCAATCAGGTACAGATAATTCCCGCAAGCCTGTGCGGCGGTACGTATAAGGGAAGCGCGCAGAAGAATCTGACGTCGGTTTCCATTCCCCAAAGCGTAAAAGAAATTCACCAGAACGCCTTCCGTTTCTGCGAAGGGCTTACCTCCGTAACGGGGATCGAGGGCGTTAAAAATATTGCGGCGAACGCATTCTCGGATACGCCGTATTATTCCGCGCATATCGTAACGAGCGAAACGCAACCCGGTCTGATGTTCATTTACAACAACAAGACGCTGTTCACCGTTGTGGGCGACGTGGCGGCAAATACCACAATCACAGTTCCCGCGGGTACGGAAATCATTGCGGACAGCGCGTTCGACAGTCTCACCACTGCAAACAAAAACAATATCACGGGAGTAACGCTTCCCGATGGGCTTGTGGAAATCGGCAGCTTTGCCTTTAACGGTTGCTCGAAGATTACGGGCACGCTCTCGCTTCCCGCAAGTCTGAAAAAGGTGGGCGCGAAAGCGTTCTACAACTGTTCGGGAATCACGGGGCTCGATTTAAGCAAGTGCACCGCATTGGAGTACATCGGCGCTTCCGCATTCTATCAGGTTACGAAAAACGCAACCGAAGCGTATGATTTGGTTTTGCCTGCAAGCTTGCAGTATTTGGGCGAGTCGGCGTTCTACGGAAACAAAATCGGCACGATCGATCTGACAAAGACGACTTTGACGGAAATCAAAAAAGAAGTTTTCCGGAATGCGACGCCTACGTCGATCAAGCTTCCTTCTACGGTAACGAAGCTTGGTAGTAGCTGGGCAGGGCTTTCGGAATGCGCGAAGCTCGAAGCGCCCGGCGTGGTGGAAGTGGGAGCAAGCGGACTTGCCCGTTTGAAGGATACAACGTTCGATTTCAGCAAAATCAAATCCTTCGGCGCAAGCGCGTTAGTCGGAATTTCCGTGGAAAATCTCACTCTTTCCGCCGACGTATTGGGCAATAGCCTTTTCGGTTCCGTTACAATCGATAACGGCAGCGGCGCGGTCAAGAGCTGTTCGGGTACCGAAACGCTGAAAAGCATTACCCTGACGGGCAACGTCAAGAAAATCGGCAATCAGGCGTTTGCGGGCTGTACGGGGCTGGC
>JAETTR010000118.1 GCA_021768985.1 Bacillota bacterium | reverse complement strand
TTCTACGCCGATAAAACAAAGAAGGAAGAGGATAAGCGCACGCTGATCTATACCCCTTCCGACTGGTCGTTTACCTCCGGCTCCCCTTCTTCCGATACCCAATCGGGCATTATCAACCTCGACGAGTGGGACGAGCTTGCGGCGAGCAAATACCGCCTTGTGGACGACAAAGAAGGCGAAGAGGCGACCCCGTCCGAAACGGCGATCGCGAACGCCGTCGCGCACTGGGAGGAAGCGAGCGTGTACGACCGCCTCGAATTCCTCGAAAAATATAAGAGCGATATCAACGCGTTAAAGAGCGATTCCGAAGCCAAGAAGCTCTTCGATAAATACAACTATTCGTTCGATTTCGAAGACGTGGAAGCGCTTGCCGAAACGTTTACAAAAGAGGGCAAGACCACCCTCGCCCCCGCGCACGCGGCGGACGATGAAACGTTCAAGGATCAGAATCACCTGCTCATGATCCACAACTCGCGCACCTCCGACAGCGTCGTCGGCACGGGGCAGTACTATACCTCGGGCACGACGGTCACCCTGCCCGCGGGTACCGCGGCGGAAATTTCCGTTTCGGTCAAGACGAGCGAGCTTTACCACTACTATTCCTCCGAGAACGACGGCAAAGGAACTCCCGTCACCGCGAACGCGGGCGCGTATATCGGGCTCACCAACACGGTGGGCGGCACCACCCTCGATCAGGTGCAGGTCAAAAACATCAACACGAAGGACGAATGGCAGAAGTACACCTTCTACGTGCGCGCCAACACTTACGCGACGACCACCTTTAAGTTGGTGCTCGGACTCGGTCAGAGCTCTTCCGATATCCGCTACGAGGCGGTAAACGGATACGCGTTCTTCGACGACGCGACCTGCAAGCTTATTTCCTCCGCAGAATACGACGAGGCGAAAGGCGGCGCGAAGAAAGAGCTTCTGCTCGGCGATACGAAAGCGGACCGCACGCTGGAATCCGCCAACGAAGCAACCCAGTCCTATGCGCTCGACTTGAAGGGCGCGACTTCCTTCGAACGCTATTCGCTCAACCCCACGGTCGATCTTACGACGGAGTTCTCGGGAAGCAAAAAATACACGTCGCTGATCGGCGACAACCGCGGCGAAGGCGAAGCGGACAGCATTGCCAAGCTTACTTCCGTATCCGATCTGAAAGCGAACACGACGAACAAATATCTTTCGAATATCGTAAAGAACGATTTCGAGAAATTCCCCTTCGCAAACGAAGAGCTCATTATGCTCCTCTCGACGAACGGCGCGGCGTACACGGCGCAGCTCCCGAGCATTACCGTTCCCGGAACGAACGATCCCGACGGAAAGAACAGAATGCTTGTTTCCTTCTTCGTAAAGACGAGCTCGATCCGCTCGGGCAAGACGGGCGCGAGCGTCGTCCTTGTAGACGGCGAGAACACGACGAGCATATCCGCGTTCGATTCCACGACGGTCGCCAAGATCGATATCGACGACGACAGAAAGGATATCCTCGACGGTTGGGTACAGTGCTTCTTCTTCGTGGAGAACACCACGGAAGACGATCACACCTTCTTTTTGAAACTCAGCTACGGTCCCACCTCGGTGGCGAGCTCCAAGGCGAGCGACTACTGCGACGGTTACGCCGCGTTCGCGAACTTCGAAACCGCGCCCCTGACCGCGACCACCTTCAAATACGTTTCCACCGGCAATTACGCGAAAACCGTTTCCCTGACGGGGAACGTGAGCCCCACGGCGAAGTTCGACGACGCCGCGATCACCTCGGATATCGAGAACGAGCTCGCTTCGCCCGTAAACTTCAACGGCGTGCAGAGCGGCACGGCGAACATGGTGCTCGGCGGACATTCCAACCCTTCGAAAGCAGAACTGAACGAAGAAGGACTGTTCACGGGACTTCTGAACGCGAAATACGCGGACAACTATACAAAAAACGATACTTGGTTTAAAACCATCGCGGACGGCAAGACGGACGGCGATTGGTGGAAGAACGTATTCGGAGACGAAAACAAGACGACGATGGTTGCGAACCAGCCCCTTGCGATCATCAATACCTCCTCCGACAAAGTTCAGCCCGCTTACGGATTCTTTGCCGCGAGCACGACGACGGTGAGCGCGAACAGCTACCGCAAGATCTCCATGAACGTCAAGCTCTCGGCGGGCGCGAAGGCGTATATCTACCTGATCGACACCTCCGACAAGACGAAGCCGTTTAACGACGTGCTCTCCCCCGCTTCGGCGAAGGTGACCTATTACTACGATGATGAAGGGAACATCTGCACCGAGGATCTGAAAACGGTGCTCTTCCGCAAACAGGACAACGGACTGTACCTGCGCGAAGGCGCGGCGGACGGCGTTTATTACGCAAACCTGCACAACTACAAAACCGACGCGACGACGGGCAATCTGATGACGAGCGCGGATACGGTTGCGTACTACAAGCACGGCGACGAATTCTACGCTTATTACGATAAGGACAAGACGGGCGACGCGGCGTATACGCAGGTCGTGAAGAATCTGCCCACTTCGCTCGACGGCAATTCCATCACCCGCTACGAGGTGAGCGACGAAACGCTGACGAGCTACGGCAGCTGTATCGTCGTGGAAGGCACGAACGAGAATGCGAACACCTGGGTGGAAGTTGCGTTCTATCTGCACACGGGCAGCGAATCGAAAGAATACCGCCTCGAAGTATGGGCGGGCGACAGAACCTGCGCCTATAATCGGGAAGAAGGGCTCGATTCCTTCGACAAAACGACGGGCATTCCCGCGAACGGATATATCTTCTTCGACAACTACAAGTCCGAAAGTCTTTCCTCGGCGACCGATTACACGAACGTTTTAAACGAACGCGTGAGCGAATTGAAGGACGGCTACAACGAAGGCAAAGCGCCCGATTCCGAAGGCTACCTCGGCGAGAAGGACAACCTGCCCGCAAAGGACGCGCTGTATTCCACGTTCACCTTCTACGATTCTCCTTCCTATACCCGTTACGACAAGACTCTGGACGAGGATTCGCTGGGCGATCCCCACGGTTCTTACAAGCAGTCGAGCTATTCCGAACAGCTGATCGCGCTCGGTTATAGCTCCGATTCGACGGTCGAGAAATTCATCGATTACGCCGCGCACGACGTCTCCGTTCCCGAAGACGATTTGGGCAATACGGACGACGACGATAACGACGACGATAATACGGCAACTTCGAGTACGAACGTCTGGCTGTTGATCGCCTCGGGCGCGACCGCGGGCGCGTTGATCTTCGTGATCCTTGCGGTGCTCGTACGCAGAATCGTCAAAGCGGCGAGAAAGAACAACCCCAAAACGAAGCGCAAAAAGCAACCCAAAGAAAAGAAACTGCACATCGTTCAGGACGAGGACGAAGAATAAACCGTAATCAAAAAATCCCGCTTCGGCGGGATTTTTGATTTAACAGAAAAAACGCTTGCTATTTTTATTACGCTCTGCTATAATTCAGAACAAGAGAATACGTGCCACCGGGTACAAAGAATGTGCAAACATTCCCGCCGCATCGTCAGGTCATAGCAGATGCGGTGCGGGGTGTTTCTTTTTTCGGAGAAATGATGAATCGCGCGAAAGAGTTTTTCAAAAGCATTACGTCCTTCGAATACTGCCTGTGGGCGGCTTCGGCGCTCGCCGTCGTCCTCTCCTTTCTGCTGTGCGGAAACAAATCCTATCTGAATCTCGTCGGCGCGCTGATCGGCGTCACTTCGCTCATCTTCATCGCCAAAGGAAACGTGATCGGCAACTTCCTCGGCGTGGCGTTCGCCGTCTTTTACGGCGTCATTTCCTTCTTCCCCCGCTACTACGGGGAAATGATCACCTATCTCGGCATGTCCGCGCCCGCCGCGATCGTGTCCATCATCACCTGGCTGAAACACCCCTTTCAAGGAAAAAAGACGGAAGTCAAAGTCAACCGTCTTTCCGCAAAAGAATATCTGCTTTCCTTTTTGCTCTCGTGCGGCGTTACGACGGCGTTCTACTTTATTTTACGCGCGCTGAACACCGCCAACCTGATCTGGAGCACCGTTTCCGTACTGACGAGCTTTTACGCGTCCTATCTGAATATCCGCCGCAGTCCCGTCTATGCGCTCGCCTACTGCGCGAACGATCTCGTGCTGATGGTCCTCTGGACGATTCTCTCTCTCGACAACCCCGCATACGTCTGCATGGTGGTCTGTTTCGGCGCCTTCCTCGCAAACGACACGTACGGCTTTATCAGCTGGACGCGCCTGCGCAAAAAACAAGCGAAGAAAGACGAACCCGATCCCGTTTAATTTTTCCGCAACCCCTTGGGGTAATGATTTTTGAGCACCCCGTTTACGACCTTTCCGAGCCCGAGCGGATACTCGCCCAACCCCGCCGCATACCAACCGTTTTCCGCCTGCACCGCGAGCGTCTCGCCGTGCAGGTATTTTTCCGCCTCCTCCCGCGAGAGGGCGAGATACCGCCGATACGCCGCCCGCCGGAAGCTCGTTGCAAGCGCGTGCGCGGGCTTGAATACTTTCCCGTCGAACTCGCCGAGCTCCACCCCCAACCGAAGGACGCGCACCCCGATCGCGGGCATTCCGTCTGGCACGAGATAGAGTCTGCCGTCGTCGAGCGCGGTGATCTCCCCCGTCGGGAGGTCTTTAATATATTCCTCGGCGAACGAGGAAAACGCCTTGGTCGGCTGGGCGTTCCGCTTTACGGGGTACGGCTTGGCGTTCCGCCGCGCCCCTTCGTTGTTAGTTA
>JAETTR010000117.1 GCA_021768985.1 Bacillota bacterium | reverse complement strand
ATTGATCGTAAAATTCGCGGGCGTTAAATGGATCGATAAAATCATGCCCGCGATCGTCGTCGGACCCACCGTTGCGATCATCGGACTTTCGCTTGCGGGAAACGCCGTGGGCGATCTCATGAAGGGCGGAATCCCCACCGTGAGCTGTTCCCCCTACGTCGCGCTGGTCTGCGGACTCGTTACTCTCGGCACGACGATCGCCTGCTCGGTATACGGCAAAAAGATGATTAAAATGATTCCCTTCGTACTCGGAATCGCGGCGGGTTATATCGTCGCTTCCATCTTTACGGGAATCGGGTACGCGGCGAAGAACGACGCGCTCAAAGTCGTGAACTTCGAACTCTTTGCAAACATGAACTGGAAGTTCTGGGAGGATTACTCCTTCGTGCGCCTGTTCAGCAAGGATTACGGCGCGGGCGATTTCGGCAACGTGGGCGCGTACATCGGCACGATCGCCGTGGCGTATATCCCCGTTGCATTCGTGGTATTCGCCGAGCACCTCGCCGACCACAAGAACATTTCCTCGATCATCGAAACCGATCTTTTAAAGGAACCCGGACTGCACCGCACCCTGCTCGGCGACGGCGTCGGCTCGATCGCGGGCGCGTTCTTCGGCGGCTGCCCCAACACGACGTACGGCGAATCGGTCGGCTGCGTGGCGATCTCCGGAAACGCTTCCGTCGTCACCATTCTCGTAACCGCGTGCATGGCGATCCTCGCATCCTTCTTCGCGCCCTTCATCACCCTGCTTGCGACAATCCCCTCCTGCGTCATGGGCGGCGTGTGCGTGGCGTTGTACGGCTTTATCGCGGTGAGCGGCTTAAAGATGATTCAGAGCGTCGATCTGGGCGACAACCGCAACCTGTTCGTCGCTTCCGTGATCCTGATCGCGGGCGTGGGCGGCATGACGCTGAAATTCGGCAAGGTAACGATTACCGAGGTCGCCTGCGCGCTCATTCTCGGCATTCTCGTCAACCTGCTCGTGAATATCCGCGGCAAGAAAAACAAGGAAGAGAACGCGGAAGAAGTCGCGCCCGAAATCCCGTCCGAAGCTTCGACGGCGGCGACCGCGGCGGAATCCGAAACGACGGAAACGGAGGAAAAGTAAGGTGAAACGCTTTCCCAACGTATTTATTTTCGACCACCCCTTAATCAAACACAAGGTTGCGATTCTGCGCGATAAAAAGACGGGCATGAAGGAATTCCGCGAGCTTGTGGAAGAGATCACGACCATGATGACCTTCGAGAGCATGCGCGACGTGGAGCTCGTGCCCGTGCAGGTGGAGACCCCGCTCGAAGTGACGACACAGTACAAAGTTCCCGACGAGAGCGTGGCGATCGTGCCCATTCTGCGCGCGGGGCTCGGCATGGTGAACGGGATTCATAAGATCTTCCCCACTGCGCGGGTCGGACATATCGGCATGTACCGCAACGAAGAAACGCTGGAACCGCAGGAATACTACTGCAAGCTCCCCGACGGAATCGAGAAAAAAACGGTGTTTCTGATCGACCCCATGCTTGCGACGGGCGGTTCGGCGATCGACGCGCTCGACGCGCTGAAAAAGCGGGGCTGTAAAAAGATCAAACTGATGTCGATCATTGCGGCGCCCGAGGGAATCGAGCGGGTCGCCACGGCGCACCCCGACGTGCCCGTATACGTTTCCACGCTCGACCGCCAGTTGAACGAGAACGGATACATTCTCCCCGGACTCGGCGACGCCGGCGACAGACTCTTCGGCACCAAATAAACCGATTACGAAAAAACCGCCTTCGGGCGGTTTTTTTCATGGAAACGCCGCCCGAGCAAATCGCTCGGGCGGCGTAAACTTCACTCAATAATCATCGTCGTCATGCGGGTGGCGGGTCGTCGGATAAGGCGTGACGTAACTGCGGTCCTTTACCTTGCTGATCTTATCCTCGGACGCCTGCTTTCTGCGCTCGCGTTCCATCTCTTCCGATTCGAGCTTACGCCGATCGTCGGCGCGGGTCCGCGCGATCTCCTCTAAAAGATCTTCCGCGCGGCGGTTCCACTTGCTCTCCTCTTTCTTCTTTTTATTGTCGCCCTGCACGACGATCACGGGCTGTTGCGGTTGCTGGGACTGTTGCATCACGGGCGCGCCGTACATGGACTGCATTTGCGGCTGAACAGGCGAATACATAGGCTGCACCACGGGCTGAATGACAGGCGCCATAGGGGGCGCGCCGTAGGGATTCGCGCCGTACGGGCTCGCATAGGGCGAAGCGTACGGATTCGCGCCGTAAGCGGGTTGCATGACGGGCGGTACGACGGGCGGAGGCGCCATGGGTGCGGGCGCGCCGTAAGCAGGTGCGCCGTAGCCTGCGGGAGCCGCGGGTTGCGCGTATGCGGGCGCGCCGCCGTATCCCGCAACGCCTCCCGTGATAATCGTCGGTCCGCCGTTGCCGCCGCCCTGTTCTTCATGCCGACGACGTTCTTCCTCTCTGCGTTCGCGCTCTTCTTCGCGACGGCGTTCTTCGTCCTCTCGGCGCTGTTGGCGTTCTTCCTCGCGTTGACGCTTTTCTTCTTCGCGCTGACGCAACGCTTCCTGCCGTTCTTCCTCGCGGCGGCGGAGCTCCTCCTGCCGTTCCTCTTCGCGGCGTTGGCGTTCCTCCTCGCGCTGACGGGCGGCTTCCTGCCGCTCCTCTTCCTTCAAACGCGCCGCTTCCTTGCGTTCCTCCTCGCGCTGACGCGCTTCCTCGGCGCGGGCGTCTTCTTTCAGTTGAGCGAGCCGCTCCTGTTCCCGTCTAGCGTTCCGTTCTTCTCGGAGCGCGGCGTTTTCCTTGCGGTCTTTCTCGCCCGCCTTCCATTCACGGGCGGTGGATTCCCTCTTTTTCAGCGATTTTTTGCGCGCGCTGATCACGGCGATCATAATGATCAACCCCAACGCGGCGACGCCTGCAAGCGAAAGCGCGACGATCGTCCAGATATGATTTTCGAACAAAAACGCCGCCAAAACGCCAGCGGGCAAGCGGATGCTCATTCTGTTCCTCCCGTTAAATTCCCTGTATAGTATATGTGAAATTTAAATTTTATTTCAAACGCCTTACGCATGCTTTCCGCAAAGAGGGAACGCATGCGTCCGTTTTACTCCTCTTCCGCCTCCGCCATGTCTTCCTGATACTTCTTGATTTCCGCTTCGGCTTCCTTCTTTTCCTTGCGGTTCTTCGCCGTGATAATCATGAAGATGATGAACAGGATAATGCTGACGGCGGACACGATGACCTGCCACAGCGGGAAGTCGTCCGAAAGCCCGAGCATGCTGTTGAAGCTGCTGCTTCCCGGCACCTTGAACTCGCTGCCCAAGGTCTCTTCGGGGTTCCAGTTCCCCTCCGCGTCCTGCGCGAAGAGAATCGCGTTCTTCTTCTCGCTCTCCTTGATCTTCGCGGAAACGGTGTAAGTCGATCCCTTTTTCAGTTTATCCGCGGGCACGGGGTTTCCGTTCTTGTCGCGGTACTCGTATTCGACCAAATCCTGAAACGAATCGGGCACGTTCAGCACCTGCTTTCCGTCCGCATCGGTCGTCCACTCGCCCTTGATCTCGGCGGGCTTCACCTCGAAGGACTAGGTCACGGGGTTCTTGTCGTTCGTGTCCTTCCACTTGAAGTTGCCGTTGATCTTGGCGACGACGGTGTACTTGCCCGCGTCGCGCTGTTTGAAGTAGTCGGTCGTGACCTCCGTTTCGTTGCCGTCCTCGTCCACGGCGTACAGCTTGACGCGGTTCTGCGCGACGAGTTCCTCGATTCCCTGCGGGGTGAAGTCGTTCGCGCTTCCGCTGAATCCCGCCGTCTTGCTTCCGTCTTCGGGCGAAACGCCATCTCCCGTGAACGCGGGTTTGTCGATGGGCAACGATTCGTTGTCGGGATCATCGCCCACGGTAAACGTAATTTCTTCGGGCACGCCGTCGGCGAACTGAATCTCCACGTTGTTCTCGTTGCCCGCGGTGGGTTTCAACCGTTGCGTGAACGTTTCGTTCCAACGCCCGTCCCAATCGAAGGGTCCGATCACCTTGCCCGTGCTGTCGAGAATCTCGTTTTCGATCAGCCCCGCGAGGATATCCCCCGCGCCGCCGTTGAAGATCGGCGTATAAGGTTCCTCGCCCTCGCCGTCCCATTCGGAAACGACGACCACGAGTTTTTTGATGGTCACTGTAAATTTCTGCGCGCTCGTCTTCTGAATGCCGTTCACGAGCCACTTCATGTTCGCCTTGTCGTTCAGATCGACGGTGATCGTGTACTCGCCCGCGTTGATAACGCCCGTGACCTCTTCGGTCACGTCCACGAGCTCGAACAGCTCGTTGCGCTTTTTGAAGCTGGTAACCGTGAAGTACAGTCCCAGATCGTCGGGATCGAGCCCCGCCTCTTTCAGCAGGTTGTACGCGCTCCCCGAAAAGACGAGATCGTTCACGTTCTGCGGCGCGTTGATCTCCTTGGGTTCGATCTTCCAATCGAGCGACGGCGGCAGAATCGTAGTCGGATCGGGCATAGACGAGAGCTCGAAGTTCTTGTCGAAATCCGCGGTCGTCGTAAGGGTATAGGTCGCGTGGTAAGCGGAACCCGAAGTCACGTCGTGCGCCACGTTCCCCGTGTAGGTGATTAAATCTTTGAGCCCGCTCAGCTCGAACATTCTCGCGAGCGCCTTCTCTTCGTCGGTGCCGTTCGGGTTGCCCTTCGGGAGCCCGACGAGCTGCACCGTCTGATCGAGCGGCAACTTTGTTTCGGGGTCGAGCT
>JAETTR010000116.1 GCA_021768985.1 Bacillota bacterium | reverse complement strand
CAGCACCTTCTGCCTTGTCTGGGCGGAAGGGCAGAGCAAGACGGGCAACTCGGGCGGAACGATCTTTCTGATCGTGCTTGTCGACTTTCTCGTTCTCGCGGCGCTCGTTACGGCAATCTACGTGTGGTATCTGATTTGGAAGCGTACGAAGGGCAAGCGCATTGTGGCGGAAATTGCAGTCACCGTGCCCGAAGGACAAAAGCGTTCCGAATACAACGAAATGCTCAAAGGTCAGACTGTTGTTCCCATTCAGCCGAACGATCCTTTCGAGGATTCCGATCATAAAGAATAAATAAATTGTTTCATTCGTGCGCCGACGCTTCGTCGGCGCATATTTTTATGCAATTATTCGCGCTTGTTTCGGATTCCCTTTATATATAGTAAAGGAAAATCATGGAAAAAAGCGTGTGAAATATTTCCATATTGTCCGTTTCATGTCGAATATGCAAATAAGTTCTTAACAATTTTAACCTAAAGATATTCAACATATAGCAACAAAAAGGTTATTTTTGCGAAAAAACCGTGAAACGACAGAAATTTTGTCAAATTATTATTGAAAAATTTTTTCATAAGGGTTATAATTATCGTGAGAATTTATAAAGGGGGCTTTTGAGTCCTCAAAATTCGTGATCGGAAGCTGTTTATGAACGGAAGATTTTTCGGAAAACGGAATATTCGAAATAACGATTCAACCCGTGGGGGGTGGGTTTCTACCGGTGTAAAACGTCGGACGCGTACGCGCACGGCGCTCATTTGCTTGTTGATTTTCGGCTTCATTCTTTCTTTGTTCCTCGGGGTGACGGTTTTTTCGGGGAAGCGTAGCGCTGTCGAAAATCAGATTACGGCAAGCGCGGCGGTTGCCGATGACTGGAAGACCGCGATCGACAGCGCGACTGCAACCACTGCGTCTACATTCAAATTGACGAGCGGTTGGACGGCGACTGCGAACGCCAACGGGTTCGGTACCGTATCGGGTTATTACTCGAGCGGCGCGCTCTACGTTCCCGCGAATAAGAAAGTCATTATCGATTTGAACGGACAAACGCTCAATCGTAATTTAAGCAGCAGTGCGACTTCGAACGGCTACGTCATTTACGTTGCCGGCGATCTTACGATTACCAACTCTTCTACCACCACGGGCTATGTGCGCAACGGGTACAGCTCCACGAGTTACACGGCGGGCGGTATTTACGTCGCGAGCGGCGGTTCGCTCACGATCGAAGACAGGGTAAACATTTATAACAACAAAGTCAGCAATTCGTACAGCGCGGGCGGCGTATATTTGAACAGCAACGCGCGCTTTACCATGAAGGGCGGTTATATCCAGAGCAATACCGCTGCAAACAGCAGTTACAGCGCGGGCGGCGTGTTTGTGTATAACAATGCTTCCACGAGCTTTACCATGACCGGAGGACAGATCTCTTCGAATACCGGTTACGCGGCGGGCGGCGTATTCGTACAGGGCACGAGCGGAAAAGTGTATCTCGGAGGAACGGCGTATATCCGTTCGAACACCGCAAATCAGAACAATGCTCCTTCGCCCGGCGCCACCAACGGCACGAACGACTTGTATTTTTATTCGAATACGGATGTCGCGCATATCATTTCACCCTTCCGAAGCGGCGCGTCGATCGGCGTTTCCCGTACGGCGAACGGCGTGATTACGGACGGTTGGGGAACGCACAACCCCGGCGTCGCAGTAACCGCTTATTTTACGGCGAGCAATACGAGCAATTCGAACGGATGGGACGTGTATGAAACGGAGAACACCGTAGGCACGACTACGACGAAGGAAGTATTTTATTCCAGTCGCGTTAACAGCACGAACTGGGACTGGCACATTTCACGCAGTGCGAGCACGGGCACGTGGCAGACGGTAAAGCTGTATTCCGCCTGGACGGGCGCGCAGAACAGCAGTAACGGCTTCGGCGCGTCGAACAACTCTTCGGGCAGCTTGCACGTGCCATCGAACGCAAAAATTATTCTCGACTTAAACAACTTTACGATCAACCGTAACTATACCTCGGCTGCCGGCGGCGGACAGGTAATTTATGTTTCGGGTCAGCTGATCATCCGCGATACGAGCGCGAACAAAGGCGGCATCATCCGCGGCGGATATAACAGCTCGTCGAACAGCGCGGGCGGCATTTACATATATAATAACGCAAGCGTGACGATGGAAAGCGGGCGGCTGTATTATAACCGTGCGACCGCTTCGAACAGCGCGGGCGCGGTTTACGTATGCAGCGGCGCTTCGTTTACCATGGCGGGCGGTACGATCGATAACTGTTCCGCTACGGGCTCGGGCGGTTCGGGCGCGATTAACGTATACGCCGCGAACACTTCCCGTTTTATCATGACGGGCGGGCAGATTTACAGCAACACCACCTCGCAGACGAACGCGGCGGGCGGTGTTATGATGGGCGCAAATTCGGTTTGTCAGCTCGGCGGCGGCGCGCGCATTTACAACAATACGGCTTCGGGTGTAGCGAAGAATCTGTATCATTTAACGAACGACGCGAAAATCGAAATGATTTCGGACGTGGAATCCAACTTCTACGTAGGCATTACGCGTACCACGAACAACTATGAGAATACCGCCGGGTTGGTGTTCACGAACGGCTGGTATAATTACAGTAACGAATCTCCCGTCGGAAAATTTTTCGGGGACGTGAATACGATGTACGAGGTCATCGCGGGCGGAGAGAGCACCGCCAAACGCGAAGCCGCGTATTGGTGCGTCAATGGCGCGAAGAACTGGAGCGAAGCAGTCGCCAAGAGCCAGAGCGACGGACAGGTGAAGTTCGTAAAGCTTCGTTTTAATTGGACGGCGAACACGACTTCGATCACGACCACGAGCTATGGCACGTCGTTGCAGGAGCAGTATTCCACGGGCTTCAACTACGGCGGTTTGCAGGTGCCGAGCAACGCAAAGATACGGCTCGACATGAACGGGTTCACCATCAACCGTAATTTGTCAAGCAGTACGAAACGTTCGTACGGTTGGGTTATTCAGACGCAGGGACAGCTCGAAATCTTCGACAGTTCGGCGAATAAGACGGGCGTGATCCGCGGCGGATACTCTTCCAATACGGGCGGCGGGATCTATTTCTGCGGCGGCACGCTCTCGATTCACGACGTTTCGGTCAACAACAATTTCGGCGCGTACGGCGGCGGGATAGATATCGCTGGCAACTATAAGCTGACGCTCGGCGGCGCGGTCAAGGTCTATAACAACTACGATTATACTTCGGGAACCTCGCTCGTGCGCAATATTTACATGCGCAACGCTACGACGGTGATCGACGTTGACTCGAAGCTGACGGGCGGAGAGAAATTCAGTATATACCGTGCGGGCCGCGGAATCTTCACGAACGGGTTCGGCGAGAATAACCCCGGCGTGGAGCCGAAGAGCGTGTTCACGTCGGAAAACACGCCCGATTACGAGGTGGAGAACGGCACGGCGAACGGACAGACGGAAGCGGAGCAGTGGTGTTACGACAACGCGCTTAACTGGTCGTATTTCTGCGCGCAGAGCGCGAGCAAGAGCGGAGCGGATAAGTTGCAGCACATGGTGCTGTACGAAAACTGGACGGCGGAAACGAACAGTTCGTATACGACGGCGTTCGGCACCGATTCGTACTATTCGAACGGCGGAATTTACGTGCCGAGCAACGTGGAAATCGAACTCGACCTAAAGGGCTATACGATTAGCCGCGGCTTGAGCAGCAGCACGAAACGCGATTACGGCTGGGTGTTTTACGTATGCGGAAAACTGACGATCATCGACAGTTCGGCGACCAATGCGGGTAAGATAACGGGCGCGTGGAATACGCGGACGAATTACGAAGGCGCGGGGATCGTGGTATACGGCTCGGGCGTGCTGACGCTTTTGGGCGGGCAGGTAACGGCAAACCGCGGACAGAACTACGGCGGAATATCCGTATACGGAAACGGAACGCTCAATCTGGGCAGGAACGCGCAGATTTATAACAACTATACGATCGCGGGCGCGAACATGAACATCTATCTGCACAACACGACGAGACAGTCGATCGGGGTGGTGGAGAAGTTTACGGGCGCGTCGCTGACGAACGGACAGAAATTCGGCGTGACCCGTCTGGGGAACGGCGCGTTTACGCGCGGGTTCGGCGATACGTATCGTGATGAAACGAATCCGACGGGGGAAACGTACTTCTATTCGGACAACTCGAATTACTTCGTATACACGGACGAAGCGACGGGAAAGAAGGAAGCGGGCTTCATCAGCTACAACGCGGCGACGAACTGGGATTACGCGGTCAATACGAGTAAGGCGAACGGCGGCAGACCGGAGACGGTGAAGCTGTATTCCACCTGGACGGGCGTGCAGAACAGCAGCACGGGGTTCGGGGTCACGAACAACCAGAGCGGCGGCTTGTACGTACCGACGGGCGCGAATATTATCCTCGATCTGAACGGTTATAACGTTCACCGCAATTATACATCGGCTTACAGCGGCGGCTGGGTGCTCTACGTTCAGGGTACGCTGACGATACGGGATACGAAAAGTGAATCGGGCGGTCTGATCCGCGGCGGATTTAATTCAATGGGCTATTCCGCGGGCGGAATCCATATTGCAAGCGGCGGCACGGTGAATTTCGAGAACGGACAGTTGTATTATAACCGCTATCAGAATAACTACGGCGGCGCGGCGTTGTTTATGGAAAACAACACCACGTTCAACATGACGGGCGGGAGCATCTACAGCAACTCGATCACGAATACGACGTACAGCAG
>JAETTR010000115.1 GCA_021768985.1 Bacillota bacterium | reverse complement strand
TTTAATCCCCCGTATACGTTTGTGGGAAAGAACTTCACCGTAGTGATCCCCAGCGACAGAGCTTTCATAATCTCCGTCGGCGTGACGCAACCGGGGTAGTACGGCACATTCTTTTGCTTGCAGATTGCCGCGACCTCCTCCGAGAGCCCCGGGGAGACAATAAACTTCGCGCCCGCTTTCAACGCCCGTTCGCACTGGTCGCCGTTGATAACCGTGCCCGCGCCGATTTCCATATTCGGGAACTCCTGCACGGCGAGCTTGATCGCTTCCTCCGCGCACGCCGTGCGAAACGTGATTTCCGCACAATATATATCTTCCTTCTGCAATGCGCTTAAAATAATTTCCGTAATTTTCAAGTCTTTTATGACGACAACGGGAATCAATTTTCCCATATAATCTCACCTCCGAATTGTAACCGTCATTCCAACATATTTTTCAGCCGCATCAACGATAGACGGCGGCGCATATACGGATGATACTTCATTCCGTTTTCTTTCAGCGTTTCGGTCACGGCAATTTCGCCGACCGTCGTCGCACAGCCCGCCCTTTTCATTGCGCTTAAAATTTCCGCCCTCGACGGCACGCTTTGAACGATTTTGCGGATCGTCTGCCAATTCTCCTCGATTTGCTTCGGCTCGATTTCGTCCGTTATGGTATCCGGCGTATTCAGCTTTTTCACTTCGTCCGCCAATACACCGTAGTTTTGATAGATATCCGCCCAATCGGGAATTTCCTTTTTCGCCTTTACGTGTTCAAGCTGCGCAAGCTTTTCGTATTCTTCCATAATGAGAAGCGTCGCCACGCCGACTTTTTTTCCGTGAAAATCGGACAGATGTCCGTCGATTAGCTTCATGCACTCCCAATAATGCGATAGAATGTGCTCCGTTCCGGACGCAGGGCGCGAAGTCTTGGTAAACGCCATACCGATCCCCGTCAAAAGAAGCGCTTTAAAAACCTCCTTGGATGCAGATTCGTCTCGGGATAAAATTTTATCCGCAATCGACATGATTTTATCGGTTGCGGAGCGCGTCAGATTGGCGACGTTTTCGCAATAATATTCCCCCGTCAAAAGGTGAGAAACCTGCCAATCGATGAGCCCGACATACTTGCCGACCATATCGCCGAAGCCCGCCGACTTTAATTCCTCAGGCGCCGCCGCCAGAATTTTCGTGTCCGCGATGATGACCTCGGGCGTCTTGGCGGCATAAGTAATTTTAAAGTTGTTATCGGTAATGGGAGCGTTGTAGGACGCAAACCCGTCCATAGACGCCGCCGTTGCAAACAGGCACAGCGGTTTCTGAAGATGCGCCGCCGCCAAACGGCAGGTATCGTGAATGCTGCCCGTACCCACGGCGATTACGCCGTCGTTATCTCTCAAAAGCTCCTTTACCGCATCGACCTCTTTCATCTCCGCAGTGCGCAGATTTCCGTAAATGCGCTTTGTGAGGATATATCCCGCGCACTCCAAACTCTGCAACACGCCGTCCGCCGCCCGCAGGGTGTATTCGTCGGCGACGAATACAAGTTTGGGCGCAAATCCGTTGCGCTTTAAAATTTCTCCCGTGTCCTTTGTGATCCCGCTGCCAATCGCAACTTCCCGAATACCGACTGTATGTTCCTTTCCGCACTTGCAGTTTTGGAATTTTTGTATAATTGTTTGAACGTCCATTTTGTCCTCTCCTTATAAATTCTCTCCGTTGGATTCGATAATGCTTTTATACCGGAGCGCGGACCGTTTGAGCGTGCGCTTCTGCGTCGCGTAATCGACGTACACAAGCCCGAACCGCGCGGAAAAACCCATGCGCCACTCGTAATTGTCGAGAAACGACCAATAGTAGTACCCTTTTACGGGTATTCCCTCTTCGATCGCGCGCCCGATATAACGCAGATGTTCCTTGATATAAACGATTCGCGCCGGGTCTTCCACCCGCCCTTGATCGTCGGGCAAATCGACGGTGGCAATTCCGTTTTCGGTGAAATAGACGGGCAGACGGTATTTTTCATAGAAGAAACGCGCCGCCCAATAGACGCACTCGGGCGTAATCGGCCACCCTTTCGCGTTGTAATTCGTATAATATGGATAGAGCATTTTTTCGGGTTCGCCCCTTTCGTTCAGGCGCACCCGTTTCGCTTTGTAAGCATTACAGGCAAAAAAGTCGAGCGGTGCGTGAATACGCTTCATGTCCTCTTCGGGATGCGAAAACCAGCTTCCATACTCTTTTTCGATACAATCGGGATATTTGCCCGTATGCGCTGTCTCGAAAAAACCGATATTTTTATAGAAGTTTTTTCCGCGTTTATCGAAGGTCAACTTTCTCGCCGCCTCAATATCTTCGCTTTGCTCGGTATTCGGAATGTACGCGTCGGACACGATCGCCATGCCGATCTGAATGGAACGCTTTGCCGCCTTCCGCATGGCGCGTACCGCATCGCCGTGCGCAATCAAGAGACGGTGCATAACCTGTAATGCCCTGTCGAAAGGCAGTTTTTCAAAGGGCGCGAGAAGTCCGCTGTTGTATCCGCCCTCCAAAATCGATTCCGGTTCGTTGATTACGATAAACTTGTCGACGCGGTCGGAATACAGCTCGGCGACCTTTGCGGCATACGTGGCGAACCATTCGGCGCAATCGGGATTGAGCCAACCGCCCCGCTTATACACTTCCTCGGGCATATCCCAATGATACACAGTAATCATCGGCTCGATACCCGCCGCAAGCAGCTCGTCGATGAGCCCATCGTAAAACGCCGCGCCCTTCCCGTTGAACGCGCCGAAACCGTCAGGATAAAGCCTCGACCAACTGATGCTGAAACGGTAAGATTTCAATCCGATTTCCTTCATGAGCGCGACGTCTTCCCGCCAATGCGTATAATGTTCGCAGGTAACGCGCGCATCCGAGCCGTTCAGAGAGCGCCCCTCTTCGGGGCAGATATTATCCCAAATTGACGGTCCGCGCCCATCGCGGTCGAAGCCGCCCTCTATTTGCGCTGCCGCAGTCGCCGAGCCCCACAGAAAGTCTTTCGGAAATTTCATAGTATCACCCGTTAAAATTCGATTTTCATTCCGTCGTAGGAAGCTTCCAAGCCCATAGGCTTCAAGTTTACCTCGGCGTCCGCATATGTCCAACCGCCGTTGTGCGAGAAGTGCGTAGAGATAAAGCGGGTATTTTCGTCGGCAAGCCGATTTGCAATCATGCGCTCTCTAACAGCCCTGTTATCTGCGGCATTCATATGACGGTGCGCCTCCGATGAGTTTCCCGCCCGCGTACAATCGAGAACGACAGTACGGAAAAATATTTTGCGCTTCAAAAAATACGCCCAAATATCATCGGACAGTGAAGCAGTATCCGTGCCGTACAAAAGCGCCTTTCCCCCGCGCTCGACAAGGTAAATATACGGCGTTTCGCCCATGCGCCCGTTGTGGTCGGCGGGGAGCGCCGTCACGGTTTTATCGCCGCAAAGGAAAGGCTCGAAGGGTTCGACCGCATGAAAGATTACGTTGTCTCCCGTGTTATTCAGCCACCCGATTTCCGAACAAAGCACGTCAACAATCAATTTGCAACTGAAAATTTCGAGATTGCCCCGCAACGTACTCCCGACAAGGTGCTTCGCGCGGTTGGTAAGCTCCGCAGGGTATAGGTGATCGTTGTGCGAATGCGTAATGAGAAGGTATTTGATATCCGCCAACGAAAAATTATTTTGGAGCGAATGCGCGTATGTATCCGCAGGCAGATCAATGAGCATATCGCCGTCGATGAGCGCCTGCGAACGCGTTCTGAATTCCCTGCCGCCCCTTTCCCGCGCCGCCTTGCAGACGGCGCATTCGCAGAACGCCGCGGGAATTCCCTCGCACGCCGCCGAGCCTAAAATTTGAATGGTCATATTCTCTCCTTTGTCGATCATCGTTTAATTTGTCGTTGTCGTCAAATCTATCCCGTCGGCAACCCCTTCTCCCGTTGCAAAGTACACGTTGCCCCACGTGGTCGTACCCGTAACCTTGTCGGTCGTGCAAAGCGTCAGACCGAGATGGATCTCCTTGCTGTCAAGAGCTTGCAATGCATCTAAGAAATTTCGATTATTGGTATTATTCACAGGCTGACGCACAAAACGTTTACCGGCAACGCCTTGCTCGTTAAAATCCCACTCCGCAATCATATACCACGTCAACACGCCGTCCACTTTCTTACGTAAGAATGTTAAACTGATTCTTTCCCCGTTAGACGCGGGAAGCGTAGGTGCGTTGCCCGATCCGAAGTTGGTCGAAGAAGGATTCGTAATCGGTTGGCTGCCTTGTGACGTATTCGTCGTATCAAGACCTACGAATCCCATGAATCTGCCGTTACTGTCGTTTGCGAGCAAAATTCCATAGGAGAACGCACTGTCTTTGAAATCTGCACTTCCATCGTGGATCGTAAGTCCGTACTTCCAATTCGTCGTTTCGTTGGTCGATTGTAAAATATCTACCTTAAACACAAATTCTTTGTTCGCTTTCACAGTCGTCGCATCGAAGTCGATTCGTGTATTTCCGGTTTTGGAGGTACCGTTTGCTCCCGCCTGATAGGTATTTGCCGCCGTGCCGTATTCAAAGGTCGTAGCGGTCGCTCCCGCATTGCCGTGCGCACTGAACGTATCGAATACAATCTCGGGAGCGACGGTATTTTCTCCTACGGTGAAGCTTTCAACCGTTTTGGTTACAAACCACGGGTGCGTAGCAGTAATGGCATAAGTTCCGTAAGAAATTTCGGCTACCGTCCAACTCCCGTCGGCGCTCACCGTTGCGGAATACACGCCGATCTTCACGCTTGCACCCGTATAGTCGACGGCGTTCGTGATTGCGGAATCGAAAGAAAGCCGTCCGCTTAAC
>JAETTR010000114.1 GCA_021768985.1 Bacillota bacterium | reverse complement strand
GGTCTGCGCGCGATTCGTGTCTATTATAGAGTGTTTCCGAAATTTTGTAAAGAAAAAACGACCCCGCGGGGTCGTTTTTATCAAACGGAAATTATCTGTAAATGGAAATGATGCCGAACACAACGCCGAATACGTAAACTGCAAGCGCAACCCAGTACACGATTTTCCACGCCTGCGTTCTGTATTTCACGTAATCCCATGCGGGGAACGCGACGCCGACGAGGAGCGCAAGAGAAGCGATCAGGTTCATCCAGCTTGCAATGGCGCCGAGACTTCCGCCCACCCAGGAGAGAATTCCGCTCACCACGTAAAGGACTGCGGAAATCAGAATCCCGATAAACGCGCAAGCTTTTACGAAACTGTTTCTCGCCTGCGTTTCCGTTCTTTGCTTTTTCGCCATACTTCGATCCTCCTAAATGAATTTTCGTAAAAAAATTATAGCACCCGCATTTTGAAAAAGCAACGAAATTGCGGCAAATGAAGGAAATTTTTTTGATTATTCCGCAAAAAAAGGCTCGGATTTGCGCAAAATTTGCAGTATTTTTGCAAAATATTCGGGAATCGGCGCGGTAAATTCCATCCTTTTCCCGCTCGACGGATGGGTAAATTCCAGTCGGAACGCGTGCAACAGCTGCCCGTTCAGCGCGAAACGCTGTTTCTTGAATCCGTACACGGGATCCCCCACCACGGGGTGCCCCATATATTTTGCGTGCACGCGAATCTGATGCGTTCTGCCCGTATGCAGACGAAAGCGCGCGAGCGTGTTCGCGCGGAACCGCTCTTCCACGAAATAGTCGGTTTCCGCATATTTCCCCTTGCCCGCGGGCAGAACCGCCATGCGCAAACGGTCTTTCGGGTCTCTGCCGATATCGGTCGCCACGCGCCCTCCGTCCGCCTTGACCACCCCTTCGAGCAGGGCGTAATACTCTCTGCGGCAGGTCTTTTCCGCGATCTGCGCCGATAAAGAGAGGTGCGCCGCGTCGTTTTTCGCGACGACGAGCAGTCCGGACGTATCCTTGTCGATGCGGTGTACGATCCCCGGACGAATCTCTCCGTTAATCCCGCTCAGATTGCCCAGACGGAACAGGAGCGCGTTGACGAGCGTACCCTCTTTGTTGCCCGCCCCCGCGTGCACCGTCATGCCCTGCGGCTTGTTTACTACGGCGAGGTCGTCGTCCTCGTACACGATTTCGATCGGAATGTCCTCCGGCTTGGCGGAAATGGGCACGGGATCGGGAATCTCCACCGTAACGAGGGAACCCGCTTTCAGAATCTGCCCCGCGCGGAGCGGCTTTCCGTCCGCCGTGGCGCGCCCTTCGTCCATCAGCTTCTTGACCGCCGAGCGGGTCAGCCCCGTCTTTTCGCTCACGAACACGTCGGCGCGGCGCTCCCCCTCCGCGGGAAAGGTATTGCGGGTCATTTTTTCTTTTTCTCCGCTTTCTTCCGCGCGGCTTCCGCGTCCTCGGCTTTCGCCTGCGCCCGCCATTTTTTCGTGATCGGGAACGCGGCGTCCTTGCCGATGAACAGAATGATGATCACGAGCGCGATCGCGCCGAGCACGATGTACATATCTGCGACATTGCAGGTATACGCGGGCAGGATCAGATCGATATGGATAAAGTCGCGCACGTAGTCCAGACAGAGTCTGTCAACCAGATTGCCGATTGCGCCCGCTTCGATTACGGCGAGCGCGATGCGCGCGGGGGTATTCTTTTTCGCAACCGTAAAATACGCCACGCCGATCGCTACGATCATCACGACGGTGAGCGCCGTAACGACCGTCATGGCGACGGGGTTTTTATCGAACATACTCCACGCGATGCCGTCGTTCCGCTGAAATTCCAGCCGCGCAAACCCGAGGAACATATCCCCGACGGGCGCGCCTTCGAGAAACGCCTGCGCAAGGGCTTTCGTAAGAAGATCGATAAAAAGCAGTACGAACACGATCAGCGCGCCGACGAGAGCGATTATCATTCGTCTTCCTCCATTAAATCCAATTCTTTGCAGAGCTTGCCCAGATCGAGCGGATGCTTGGGGTTGAGCACGTCGTCCATATTAAACCCGCTCTCTTCCTCGGCGGGCGGTTCGTCGCCGAGCGTTTCGTTGAGCGTCTGCACGAAGGCGGAAAAGGAGGCGACGTCCTCCTGATCGGGATATTTCGCAAGCAGCTTTTCGGAGAGCAAACGGCACTTTTCGCCGAGCAATACGAGCTCCCGACGTTCGCTGTCGGCGGAAGAGCGGCACTCCTTTTTGATCCGTTCTCCTTCCGCAACGGCGTGCACGAGCGCTTCGGAAACGCTGCTCCGTTCCGATTCCAACGCAAGCACCCGCGCTTGCAGGGTGCGGTTCTGCTCTTTGAGCTCCTCTTCCACCCCTCTCCGACGCGTTAAGAGCTCTTCGTACTCCTCGCGGAGCCGACCGACGAGCTTTTTTACGTCCTTTTCGGTGTACAATCCAAACACGGCTTACACTCCCTTTCCGAGCGCTTCCACCATTTCCCGTTTCAGGGATAAAAGCGCGGGGGATAAATCCACTTTATAGATATGCGGCAGATCCTGCCGCTTATACTCGGCCCAGAAGCGCGCGTATTCTTTTTGGAAATACGCCGCGATTTCTCCGAGCGGGGGCGCGGGCGCAACCCGCTTCCCGCTTCGGATCAACGTTTCGCGCAAATTCCGCGCGGAAAAATTCTTCGCCGTCATGCGCTTCCACCCGTCGGACGGATGCACGAGTTCGAGCGGTTTCGATTCGTCGATCCGCTCGCCCGCCCGCACGATATAATCGGCGATCGCCTTGCCCGTCTGATTGTCGTACAGGCGGTACACCTCTTTCAGTCCGGGGTTGGTGATCTTCTCCGCCGTATCCGAAAGCTTGATCTTGGGAATCTCCCGATCCCCCTCGTACACCGCCGCGAGCTTATACACCCCGCCCAGCGCGGGCATATCCGCGCTCGTAATCAGTTTGGTTCCCACGCCCCAGATATCGATCTTCGCGCCCTGTTCTTTCAGAGAGCGGATGGAATACTCGTCGAGATCGCCCGAAGCGCAGATCTTCGCCTGCGGGAAGCCCGCTTCGTCGAGCGCCGCGCGCGCCTTTTTCGAAAGATAGGCGAGATCGCCCGAGTCGAGACGGATTCCCTTGGGCTCGTATCCCCGTTCGCGCAGTTCCCTGAACACGGCGATCGCGTTCGGCACGCCGCTCCGCAGCGTGTCGTAGGTATCCACGAGGAGCAGACAGTTTTCGGGAAAGCTCCGTGCGTAAGCGCGGAAAGCTTCGAGCTCGCTCGGGAAATTCATGACCCAGCTGTGCGCCATCGTGCCGGAGACGGGCACGCCGAAGAGCTTGCCCGCGTACACGTTGGAGGTTCCGACGCAACCGCCGATGATCGCCGCCCGCGCGCCGTATACGCCCGCGTCGGCGCCCTGCGCCCGCCGCAACCCGAATTCCATCACCCCGCCGCCCGCCGCCGCGCAGATCTTCACGGACTTCGAAGCGATCAGGGTCTGGTGATTGATCAGCGTCAAGAGCGCGGTTTCGACGAGCTGCGCCTGAATCATGGGCGCTTTCACGGTAAAAATGGGCTCGTAAGGGAACACGATTTCCCCTTCGCGCACCGAGTATGCGTCGCCCGTAAAGCGCAGACTTTCGAGATAGTCGAGGTAGGGCGCGGTAAAAATACCGAGCGATTTCAAATAGGCGAGATCGTCCGCCGAAAAACGCAGGTTTTCGAGGTATTCCGCCGCCTGCTCCATGCCAGCGGCAACCGAATAGGTAATCGTCTTGTTGGGGCGGAAGAACACGTCGAACACGGCAATCTGCTCGTGCCTGCCTTCGTCGAAATACCCCTGTCCCATCGTGAGTTGGTACAAGTCGGTTAAAAGAGATAAATTCCGCATAACGTTACGATTCTGAATTTACTTTTCCTCGGGCGGCGCGGAATCCTCCGCGTTCCCGTCCGCGGGTTTTTCCTCTGCGTCCGAAGTCTTTTCCCCCCTTTCTTCCTTGGGGGGCTTGGGCGGATAGTTCGCGCCCAGCACGTTAATCTTCGAAAAATAGGGCGTTTCGTCCTTATTCGGCGTAAGATATTCGGTAATCCCGCAGGGATCTCCCGTTTTACTGCCCCAAAGCGCGCCCTCTTTGCGGTAATTGAGATAGAGCAACACGCCGATTCCCACCGCGCCGAAAACGATATATAAAATAGAAGTTACGAGCGACCAGGGAATTCCGCCGCCGCTCAATATATCCGATGGATCGCGCAACGGCTCCATAATCGTACGCACGATTCCGTACCATAAAAAGTACGCGAACGTGAACACGCCGTTGGGCTTTTTATTCCAGAACCACGCCGCCGAATACAACAGTCCGAATCCGATCAGGTTGATGAACATTTCATAGAAGCAGAACGCGTAATGCCATTCCCCGCGCGCTTCGATATACACGGCGAAGGGCTCCCACTGCAACGAAGGATTGGTGACGACCCCGCCGAACACCTCCTGATTGAAATAGTTCCCGAGACGGCCGATCGCCTGCGCGAACAGAATGGTAACGACCACGCAGTCCGCCGCGCGCAAAAAGTTGATCTTTTTTACTTTGCATACGACGAGCCCCGCCGTAACTCCGCCGATGACCCCGCCAATGATGGAGAGTCCGCCGTCGCGCACGTGAATCCATTCCGAAAAGGGCAACGGCTTGGTAATGCAATAATAGAGGCGCGCGCAGATGAGCGCCGTAGGAATGCAAAATATGAACAGCGTATAGATCAGATCGGGCGACATATTCCGCCGTTTCATCAGCAGTCCGGAAAGAATCGCCGCAAGAATCAGTCCCGTCACGATACAGATTGCGTAATAATAAATTTCCAATCCGAAGAAATAGAAACCTCTTCCGTTGGCGGCGGC
>JAETTR010000113.1 GCA_021768985.1 Bacillota bacterium | reverse complement strand
CGATCTTCCCCTATCTCCGCGCGGCGGTCACCAACCTGACGGCGGACGCGCTGATCAATCCGCTCACTCTGCCCATCGTGCCCGGCTCGACGCTCTTCCCCGATGACCGCGCGCCCGGTCAGTACACGCTGAGCATGGATCCCAAATCGGTAAACTGAAAAAACAAAGTTCCCCCTCTCCGCTTCGGAGAGGGGGTTTTTCTTTTAATGGGAATCGAAAAAATTCAGAATTTCTTCGTAGCGTTTTTCCCGCCCGTTGCGCTCGTTTAAAAACTCGTGGCGGCTGTCGGGATAGAGGGAGAGCGTCACGTCGGAAAGCCCCGCGCGATACTTGTAGTAAACGTACAGCTTCTGCATACCCTTGCCCATGTCGCCCACAGGATCCTCTCTGCCCGCCGCCAACAGAACCGGCAGCGTCTTCGGAAGGGAAGCGGCGTACTTGCGCGTATAGAGCGATTTCAGCCCCTTGAAGAAATCGGCGTAGAAACGGTACGAGCAGGTGAAGCTGCAAAACGGATCGGCGTGATAGCGCGCGTTGTTCTCCGGATCGTTGCTCAACCACTCCTTGTCCGCGAAGTGCTTTTTGTACGCGCCGAAGGAAAGATTTTCGATCAGCTTCGCGGGTTTTTTCGCTCTGCCGAACAGTATGTTCGCGCCCGCCACGAAAGAACCGAGATACACCTCGAAATCCTTCTTTTTGTTACTGCCCGCGATCACCGCGCCGTCGATCAGTTTCCCGTATTTGCCGATATAGCTCTGCGTCAGGAAGGAGCCGTACGAAAACCCGAGCACGAAGTATTTCAGGTCGGGATATTTTTCTTTGTAGTACGCGGTGATCTCCCCCTCGTCGCGGACGGTGTCCGCAAACATATTCCCCGCCGCGTAGCCGAGCGATTCGGGATCGGTGTTGCCGTGCCCGCGGTGATCGTCCGCCACCACGAGATATCCGTGCGCGTTCAGATATTCCGCGAACTTCGCGTACCGCCCGCCGTACTCCACCATGCCGTGAATGATCTGAACGATTCCCTTGGGGTTCTCCGCGTTCAGCCATTCGTTGACGAAAATCTTCTTGCCGTCGAAGCTCTGAAATTCCATACCTGCCTCCGTTTTTCCTATTATACCACACGGTGCGATGTTTGTAAACCTCTTTCCGAAATTTTCCTTTTCTCCCAAATATCCACCAGCATAAAAACCTTGCGTTCGGTCTTCCGCGTCTGTTATACTTACATTCCGAGAAAATCGGAAATACGACACAGGAGAAATACAGATGAAAAAGATACGAATCGTCGCTTGTCTATCGGCGCTGCTGTTTTCCGCCGCGCCGCTTGCGGCGTGCGGAACCGCGGACTTGCGCGAAACGGACGAGGACCCTACCGTGTCCGAAGTCACCCCGCAGGAACCGACCGTGTCCGCGCCTGCGGAGAACGAGCCTGCGCCGCCTGCCGTACCCGAGGTTCCCGAACAGACCCCGCCCGCGGAAGAGCCGCGGGAACCGGAAAACGATCCGCCTGCGGAGGAACCGAAGCCGCAGACCCCGCCCGTGTCCGCGGTGAAACCGCAGGAACCCGCAAAAGCGGAATATATCCGCATTCGCACGGAGGGGCTGAATATCCGCACGGGCGCGGGAACCTCGTACTCCTCGCTCGGAAAGGTGGAGAGCGGAACGCTGTTGCGGTTTGTCAAAAAGTCGGGCGGATGGTACGAAACCCGCTACAAAAACCGCGTGGCGTACGTGAGCGCGGACGAACGCTATACCGCAATCGTACTGTTCGAAATCGGCTCGCAGAAAACGGAAAAAGTGATCGAGGAGGGCGCAAAGCTTCTCGGCACCCCCTACGTGTTCGGCGCAACGCGCTACCACGACGGCAACGGAAATCTTTTGCGCGGGTTTACCGTGAACGAATTCGACTGTTCCTCGCTCATGCAATATATCTATTACCGCGGCGCGAACGTGTTGCTGAATCTGACGACGCGCACGCAGGTTTCGCAGGGAAAAGCCGTTTCGAAAGCGAACCTGAAACGGGGCGATCTCATGTTCTTTACCAACGCGTCGCGCAAGAACAACACGGGCGTCGAACGGATCGGGCACGTGGCGCTCTATCTGGGCGACAACTATATCCTGCACACCGCGTCCGACTATGCGAAGATCGAACAAATCAGCGCGGTGCGGTGGAGCTACTTTATCTGCGCGCGGCGGGTGCTCTGATTCCGCGCACGAAAAAACGACGCGCCGTACGGCTTTTCCGTACGGCGCGTTTTTTTATTCTTTTACGATGCCGCGTGCCGCGAGCAAGTCGGACAGCGCGCCGAGCGCGACCGGAGAGAGCGTTTCTCCGCGCGCACCCTCGGACACGCCTGCCTCGGACAGGATTTCTTTCGCCTTTTCCCGCGGGATCCGAAAGACGTTCACGAGGTTGTTTTCGAGCGTCTTGCGTCGGCTCAGAAAGGCGCAGCGCACCGTTTCGCGGTAGGCGCGGGCGGACTTTACCGCAAAGCCGCCCTGCGTAAAGTCGATTCGCACGACCGCGGAATCCACGTTGGGGCGGGGCGTGAACATGGCGCGCGGCACCCGACGGGTGATTTTACAGGCGCCCCGCCGCGCGATCGCCGCCGTCACCGCGCCGTACTCCGCCGTGCCCGCCGCCGCGCAGAACCGCTCGGCGACCTCCTCCTGCACCATGACGGTAAGCCCCTTGCAACGCTTCGCTTCCTCCACGAAGCGGAGCACGATCGGCGTGGTGACGTAATAGGGAAGATTTGCCGCCACGACGTATTCGCCGAGCTCGGATTCGAGCCGCGCGAGATTCTCTTTGGCAAAGTCGTGAAAGACGACCTCGGCGTTTTCACACCCCGCGAGCGTACGCGCCAGCACGGGCTGGAGCGACCGGTCGATCTCGTACGCAACGACCCGCTTCGCTCGTTCGGAAAGCGCCCGCGTGAGCGCGCCCGCGCCCGCGCCGATCTCGAGCGCGACGGTGTTTTCGTCCACGCCCGCGTCGGCAACGATTGCGCGCAGAAGATTTGCGTCCGTCAAAAAGTTCTGCCCCCACTGTTTTTTGAAGGAGAACCCGCACGCCTGCAAAATTTCTTTTAAATCTTCCATAAAATCCCTCACAAAAAACGCGGCGCGGCGCACAAACTAACCAAGAGGAAACGTTCCTCCCAACCGAAGAAAATCCCGCTTCCCGCCGACGCGCACGGAAGCGGTTTTAGTTTTTTATTTCACGAAATTTCTTTGCTTGACGCGCAAAGAAATTTCCGTGATTTGAGAGAAACCACGATATCTCCGCGCTTCGCGCTCCGATTCGAGTATTTCTCTCTCCGCGGGAATTTTAGGGGCGCACCATCTACTTCCCGCGGATTCACTCTTCCTTTGAATGCCGCAAGTATGCGCCAAATTGCGGGCGCTACCGCAAAAACGCGGTTTTGCTTCGCGCCGTATTCGGAATTGCAATTCCGAAATAATTTCCGCTTTTATTCATTATGAATCATTTCCCGCACGCGCAAAGGAATTCCGACGGAGTCGGCGATTGCGCGGCAACGTTCGATTTTTTCCTGTCCGATGCAGTCCACCACCGAAAACCAACAGCGAATCCCCGCATTTTTACAGTCGCGGGCGAACGCGAGCATTCCCTCGAACGCTCCGCCCAACGCAGGGCGGCAGAGCTCGTTGTACTCCGCTTCGTCGGGCGCGTTCAGCGATATATTCACCGAATCCAATTTGCCCGCAAGCTCGCGCGCAATCGGACGACCGTGGATGAGATTTCCGTGACCGTTCGTGTTCAACCGCGTCTTGCCGTGGCAAATATGGACGAAATCGCAGATCTGCAACATTTCGTTCAGGCGGTAAGTGGGTTCGCCGTACCCGCAGAACACGATTTCGTGATACGCCGCGGGATTCCCGATCGAACCGACGATCTGTTCGACGGTGGGCTCCCCCTCTTTCAGCCAGAGGGAGTACCCCTCATATTCCCCGCTCTGCTCGCGCACGCAAAAGGCGCAACGGTTGGAACAGCGGTTCGTCATATTGACGTACAAATTATTTCCGATCTGATAAACGCAGGTATCCATATCTCTCCATTTTTAACGCAATTTTGCGAACAGCCGCTTCGCGTTTTCCGAAACGGCGCGCGATAACTCCTCCTCCGTCTCTCCGCGGAGTTCGGCAAGCCGCTTTACGATGACGGGAATGTTCGCGGGCGTGTTCTTTTCTCCCCGAAAGGGAGACAAATACGGACTGTCCGTTTCCGAAAGAATTCTGTCCTGCGGGCAGGCGCGCACGCAGCCGCACACGCGGTTCGCGTTTTTAAAACACGCCACTCCCCCGAAGGAAAAATATCCGCCGAGCGATAAAATCTCGCTCATCAGCTCTTCGCTGTACGAATAGCAATGCAACAAAAATCCCCGTTTCAGAAGGGTTTTATATACGCGCAGAATCTCCATCGTATCCGCCGCCGCGTCGCGCGAATGAATCTGCACGGGAAGCCCGAGCGAATCGGCGAGCTCGAGCTGCGCGACGAACGCTTTTTTCTGCGCCGCCCGATCCGTTTCGGGATAGTGGTAGTCGAGTCCGATTTCCCCGATCGCAACGCACTTTTCATCGCGCGCAAGCTCTTTCAGCGCGGCGAGCGTTTCTCCGCCGAACCCGTCCGTTTCGGAAGGGTGCACGCCCGCGCAAAAATACGCGCCCGCGTGCGTACCGCAAAATTCGCGGTGCATGGCGGAATGGCGCGCGTTGTCGCCCGCGAGCACGACGGTCTCCACCCCCGCCGCCAGAATCTTTTCCCACTCCTCGGGGAAGGAATAGCCCTCGTCCGCAAAATGGGCGTGGATATCCAGATAACTCATCTTACGCTTCCGCCGCTCCCGAACGGCTTTTCGGGCGCGATCAGAGACAGGTTGCC